>NZ_JBMOXA010000028.1:0-64066 GCF_049316285.1 Variovorax sp. HJSM1_2
TGCCGCCACGTCACTTCGCTGCGCGAAATGAGTGTCGTCAAACCCAGCGACGGCGCAGTGCGCCGCCCGCCACGCCTTGCGGCGTGACGGGTTCCTGGATCAAAGCTTTTCAGCTAATTGATCCAGAGGAATGAGGATTTTGCCGCCACGTCACTTCGCTGCGCGAAATGAGTGTCGTCAAACCCAGCGACGGCGCCGTGCGCCGCCCGCCACGCCTTGCGGCGTGACGGGTTCCTGGATCAAAGCTTTTCAGCTAGTTGATCCAGGATCGCTGGGTTTTCCAACGTAGAAGTGTCCTGCGTGATCGCTTCGCCCTTGGCCAGGCTGCGCAGCAAGCGGCGCATGATCTTGCCGCTGCGGGTCTTGGGCAGGTTGTCGCCGAAGCGAATGTCCTTGGGCTTGGCGATCGGGCCGATTTCTTTCGCCACCCAGTTGCGCAACTCGTTGGCGATTTGTTTGGCTTCTTCGCCGGTGGGGCGCGAACGCTTCAGCACGACGAAGGCGCAGATGGCTTCGCCGGTCAAATCGTCGGGGCGGCCCACGACGGCGGCTTCGGCCACGAGGTCGGTTTTCGACACCAGGGCCGACTCGATCTCCATCGTGCCCATGCGGTGGCCGCTGACGTTGAGCACGTCGTCGATGCGGCCGGTGATGCGGAAGTAGCCCCGGTCGGCGCTGCGCACCGCGCCATCACCGGCAAGGTAGATGGTGCCGCCCATTTCTTCGGGGAAGTAAGCCTTCTTGAAACGCGCCGGGTCGTTCCAGATGGTGCGTATCATCGACGGCCAGGGGCGCTTGACCACCAGCATGCCGCCCGCGCCATTGGGCAGGTCGTTGCCGGTTTCATCCACGATGGCGGCCATGATGCCGGGCAGCGGCAGCGTGCAGCTACCGGGCACCAGCGGCGTGGCGCCGGGCAGCGGCGTAATCATGTGGCCGCCGGTCTCGGTTTGCCAGAAGGTATCGACGATGGGGCAACGCTCGCGGCCCACGTTCTTGTGGTACCACATCCAGGCTTCGGGGTTGATGGGTTCACCCACCGAACCCAGGATGCGCAGGCTCGCCAGATTCGAGCGGTCGGGGTGCACGGCGGCATCACCCTCGGCGGCCTTGATCAACGAACGAATGGCCGTGGGTGCGGTGTAGAAAATGGTGCACTTGTGTTTTTCTATCATCTGCCAGAAGCGGCCGGCGTTGGGGTAGGTCGGCACACCTTCAAAGATGATTTGTGTGGCGCCAGCCGCCAGCGGGCCGTAGGCGACGTAGGTGTGGCCGGTGATCCAGCCGATGTCGGCCGTGCACCAGAACACGTCGTCCGGGCGCAGGTCAAACGTCCAGTCCATGGTGAGCTTGGCCCACAGCAAATAGCCGCCGGTGCTGTGCTGCACACCCTTGGGTTTGCCGGTGGAGCCCGAGGTGTAGAGGATGAACAGCGGGTGCTCGGCGCCCACGGCCACTGGCGCGCAGCTCGTGCTTTGGCCTGCCAGCGCTTGCGCAAAAGTCTTGTCGCGCCTGGCCACCATATTGCAGGCGCTGGCGGTGCGCTCGTAGACGAATACCGTCTTGATGGACTCACAGCCGCCCATGGCGATGCCTTCGTCGACGATGGCCTTCAGCGGCAGCTCCTTGCCGCCGCGCATCTGGAAATTGGCGGTGATGACGGCCACGGCACCCGCGTCGATGATGCGTTCGTTCAAGGCCTTGGCCGAGAAACCACCGAACACCACGCTGTGCGTGGCGCCAATACGCGCGCAGGCCTGCATGGCGATCACACCTTCTAGCGTCATCGGCATGTAGATCAACACGCGGTCGCCCTTTTGAATGCCATCGGCCTTAAGCGCATTGGCAAACTGGCTGACACGCGCGAGCAGTTCCTTGTAGCTGGTCTTGGTCACCGTGCCGTCGTCGGCCTCGAAGATCACGGCGGTTTTGTTCTCCACCGGCGTGCCCATGTGTTTGTCCAGGCAGTTGGCCGAGGCATTCAATTCGCCATCGGCAAACCATTGGTAGAACGGTGCGTTGGATTCATCCAGCGTCTGGCTGAAGGGCTTGTTCCAGAGCACGTTTTCGCGCGCCAGGCGGGCCCAGAAGCCTTCGAAATCACGCTCGGCTTCAGCACACAATGCGTCGTAGGCGGCCATGCCGGAAATCCGCGCACCGGCCACCACGGCGTCCGATGGGGGAAAAACACGGTTCTCAACCAAGACGGACTCGATCGACGACGAAGATGCTGCGGGGGTTGCCATGGTGTTTGTCTCCTGAAAAGGCTGTTCTGCAAAGGCTTATGCATAGGATAGCGCCTCGAAATGTCGATGCTGCCTCTTACAAGGCACTGACTGTTGACTGATTTTGTGCCGGTTGCCGATCCAGGGTGTTTTACCCAGGTACTCGCACACAGCCGTCAGTTGAAATTCAGCGTTTTGCACCAATGTAAGGGCCTGTCAATCGCAGCTTATGCCGCAGCCTGCAGATGCCGCCCCCTACAATTCCGCTGCTTCCCCTATTCCCCCACATCCATGCCTAAACCTCCTATTCCCTCTTCGCAAAATCTAGCCCAACGACAGTTGTCTGGTTTCATTTTTGCCAGCCGCTGGCTGCAACTGCCGCTTTATCTCGGCCTGATCGCGGCACAGGCGGTCTATGTCTACCACTTCTGGGTGGAGCTGGTGCATTTGCTGGAGGCCGCTTTTGGCAGCCAGACCGCACTGCAGGCCTTGGTGAGCAGCGTAGGCTACAAGGACACAACCAACCTCACCAGCCTGAACGAAGTGATCATCATGCTGGTGGTGCTGGCGCTGATCGACGTGGTGATGATCTCCAATCTGCTGATCATGGTGATTGTCGGTGGCTACGAGACCTTTGTGAGCCGCATGAACCTCGAGTCGCATCCCGACCAGCCCGAATGGCTGAGCCACGTCAACGCCTCGGTGCTGAAGGTGAAGCTGGCCACGGCCATCATCGGCATCTCGTCCATCCACCTGCTCAAGACCTTCATCAACGCGGCGAACTACGACGAAAAAGTGTTGATGTGGCAGACCATCATCCACGTCACCTTCCTGCTCAGCGCGATGGCGATTGCCTATACCGACAAGCTGCTGTCGCACAACCAAAAGGCCGAGCACTAAACCTGCAGCCACAAAGCCATGAGCGACTTCGCCGAACACCTGCACGAAGCCTTTGAACGCTTTGGCCGCATCACGCTCAAGCGTATGTTCGGCGGCCACGGCGTGTTCCATGAGGGGCGCATGTTTGGTTTGATTGCAGCTGATAGGCTTTATCTCAAGACCGATGCACAGACCGTGGCCAGGTTTGAGGCCAAGCAGCTGCCGCCGTTTGCCTATTTGCGCGGCGGCAAGCTCATGGCGACGTCCTACTTTGAGGCGCCGCCAGAAGTATTTGAAGATCGCGAAGAAGCCGCCTCATGGGCGCGCCTGGCCTGGGAGGCGACCCTGCGTTCGGGTACGCCCCCACGCGCCAAACCAAAGCCTAAGCCAAGCGCCAAACCCGCAACGGCGCGCAAAAAACCAAGCGCAGCTTAAGCCCGCCGCTCCTGCAATGGCCGCCTAGGGTGCCTGCAAGCGCTGCAGCAACTCCACACTGGGATAACCATCGGCCGGCAAACCCAGGCTGCGCTGGTAGCCGCGAATGCCTTCGCGCGTGGCCGGGCCCATCATGCCGTCGGGTTTGCCCGTGGGGAAACCACGCGTATTCAGGCTGGTTTGCAGCGTGATCAGCTGGCTACGCGTCAAGGCCTGCAGATCACGCGGCCAGGAAGCGACCACGCCCGGGCCGTTGCCCAGGCGCTGCGCCAGCAGGCTCACGCCCAGGGCATAACTATTGGAGTTGTTGTAGCGCAAGATGGAGCGAAAGCTAGGGCCGATCAAAAAGGCTGGGCCACGCGCCCCGGCTGGCAGCAACACTTCGGCATTCGTCAATGTGGCTGGCAGCGGCGCACCGTCCATGCTGCGCAGCCCCTCGGCTTCCCACTGCGCAGCCGTTTGCCGCACCGAGGCATCGGCACGGGCCAGGTCGAAGCCCGAGGGCAGTTGCACCTCCACCCCCCAGGGCTGATCAGCCTGCCAACCCGAGCGTGCCAGGAAGTTGGCGGTAGAGGCCAATACATCGGCCATGCTGCCCCAGATGTCGCGCCGGCCGTCGCCATCGGCGTCCACGGCGTAGGCGAGGAAGTTGGACGGCAGAAACTGCGTCTGCCCCATGGCACCAGCCCAGGAACCTATCATGTGCGCGCGGTCGATGTCACCGTTCTGCAAAATCTTCAAGGCCGCCAGCAACTGGCCGCGCGCCCATTCTTCGCGCCGCCCCTCGAAGCCCAGCGTGGCCAGGGCGTCTATGGTCGGGATGTTGCCGTAATTGCTGCCGTAGTTGCTCTCCATGCCCCAGATGGCCACCAGAATGGTCGCGGGCACACCATAACGCGCGGCGGCGGCATCGGCCTCTGCGCGTACCTGCAGCAACTTGTCCTGCCCGCGCTGCACACGCTGCGGCGAGACGGCGGTGTCCAGGTAGTCCCAGACGCTGCGGGTGAATTCGGGCTGGGCGCGGTCCAGCTCGACCACACGCGGCAGTTCACGCACACCATCCAAGGCGGCTTTCAAGGTCGACTCCTGAATGCCGGCGGCGCGGGCGCTGGCGCGGAAGTCCTCCACCCAACGCGCGAAGTCTTTCTGCTGTGCCACGGCTTCGGGCGCCACGGCAGTGTTGGGTGCAGCGCTGCCAGGGGCCGAAGCGGCGGGCGCCGGGGCCGCAGCGGTCTTGGGTGGCGCCGACGCGCAACCCGCGAGTGTGGCCACCAGAGCCGCAGACACCAGCCAGGCGGCGGGTGTGAAGTGTGAGTTCAATGGATGCATGGCTTGATTCTCGCCGCTAGCGGCATCCCCCTGCGCCATGGGGGAGCTTGCGGTGCTTCAGTGTGCGGCCGTGACCATGCTGATGGCGCCAAACGGGCAGCGCACCGCGCACTTTTTGCAGCCGGTACAGGCATCCACATCACTCAGCACCGAGAACTTTTCCCAACCCTGGCGCTCCAGCGAAAGCAGGTGCAGATGGCAGGTGGGCACACACCAGCCGCAGCCGGTGCAGCGGTTGGTGTCGATCACGGGTTTGGGCACGGGGCGTGGGGTGGCCATATCACCAGCATCATAGGCCACGCCCCATCGACATCAACCCGGCTTCAGCCCAGCTTTTCGCGGCGCGCGAAACGCACCACGGTCACGCCTGCGCGCGCCTGCCGCGTCGAAGGCATGACCAGCACACAGTTGTCATAAGGTGTGGTCACGGGTTCACCGTCGTTGTCACCAATCACGGTGCCGGCGCTGGCGATCACCTCCAGCCCCTGGAACGGCTGATTGAAGGTGAAGCGCTCGCTCTTGGCAACCACCGGGCCGGTGACGTAAAGCGCCCATTGCTGCGGCGCATCCGGCTGCAGCCAACCGGGCAGAAGTTGCGCCGAGGATGCAGCCGACAGCAGGCCTGCTTGCAGCAGAAAACGCACACACTGGTCGCGTGCCACCACCAGGCTTTGTGGGTCGCCATGGAAGCCGCATTCGATCAGCAGCGAACGGGTTTGCGGCGCCTGCTCATCGGGCAAGCCGAAGCGGCCGAAGTCACGCATGCGCACACCGTCTTTGTGACCCGCGTCCACCACCACGTATTCAGGTGCGCGCAGTTGCCGCGCCAGTGCCAGATTGCGTGGCTGCAGGCCAGAAAGCGACAACGGCAGACTCGGTTCGTGCATGGAGTGCAGATCGAGCAACCAGTCTGCTGCTTGCACAAACGGCTGCAACGCGGCCACGCGGCGGCGTTCACGTGTGTTGGCCTCGGCGATGCGCTCTGGCATCCACTGGCGGTTCATGTCTTCGTCGACAAAACGCGAGGCGTCATGTTTGGCGGGGTCGAAGCGGTCAAACGCCTCGAGGTTGCAAAACGCCAAGGTGAGCGTGCCACATGCGGGAGTAACACCAGCCTCCAGCAGTTCTTTCAGCGCCCAGGCACCACACAGTTCGTTGCCATGCACCAGGGCGCTCACCAGCACGCGCGGGCCTGCCACACCCGAGTCAAAGTGCCACACACCCTCGGTGCCGGTGTTGCCCGCACGCCAGGCAGCAAGCTCTGGTTTGTTCAGCGAAAAAACGGAATCACTCATTCTTTGATCTTTGCGAAGTCGACGATTTTTTGGTATTTGGCGGTTTCATCGACCAGGAACTTGGCCATGTCGACTTTGGCGGACGCCAGGGTAGAACCCGTGTCTTCGAGCTTCTTGCGGAACTCTGGTTCCTGCATGGCCTCATTCAGCGCCTTGCGCAACTTGGCGGCCACGGCGTCGGGCAGTTTGGGTGGAGCCATCAGCGCAAACCAGACACTGATGTCCAGGTCTTTCAGCTGCGGGTTGTCGGCCAGCGGGGCGATGTCCGGCGCGGCGGCCGAACGCTTTTTCTCGCTGATGCCCAAGGCCACCACCTTGCCGCTGCGGATGTGCGGCAAGCCGCTGGACAACACAAAAACGCCGTAATCGATATTGCCGCTGTACAGGTCGGTGGTCAGGGGCGCCACGCCACGGTAAGGGATGTGGGTGAGAAACAGACCTGCCTGCTGCTTGAGCATTTCACCCGTCAGATGCAGCGACGTGCCTACACCCGAGCTGCCATAGCTGTAGTGGCCGGGCTTGGCTTTCACCGCTTTGAGAAACTGGTCCACGGTCTTCACGCCACTGTTGACCGAGGCCACCAGCACCAGCGGTTGCGAGGCCACCAGGCCGAGGGGCGTGAAATCCTTGTAGCTGTATTTGACGCTGGCAGAGACCAGCCGGTTGATGGCGATTTCGTTGTTCGCGCCGAGCAGCAGGGTGTAGCCATCGGGCGCCGCACGCGACACTTTCTGCGCGCCTATCGCCCCTCCGGCACCGCCGACGTTTTCCACCACCACCGGCACACCCAGCTTCTTGGACAACTGATCGGCAACCGCACGCCCGGTCAAATCGGTGCTGCCGCCCGGCGGGTAGGCCACCACCAGGGTGACAGGTTTTTCGGGGTAGCTCTCGCCCTGGGCATGCGCGGCCGCAGCCAGGCCCAGAGCCAGAAGGGCCGACAGCGCCGGCGCGGAGATCTTGAGTTTGCATCGCATGGGGGCATCCCTTGAAGTTTGCCAATTTTTGCCTCGGCCCGCCCTGCCCCTTGTGCCGAATCAGCACCAGTCCGTGCTATTTGGAGCAAGAGCTAAACCGGGATCACGGCATCCCAAAGTGTTTCCGCCAGCGGTGAAAGGCGCCGCTTGGCGCGCACCATGCGCACTTCAAAGGCGATCTCCAGCGCCTTGCCCGGCAGCGCGGCAATCTTCCTGTCCTTGCAGGCGCCTACCGCCAGCGACCATGGCAGCCAGGCCACACCCAAGCCCTTCAACACATACTCCAGCAGGGCATCGGCCGAGTCGCTTTCCACCACCGGCTTCAAGCGTGGCGCTTGCGCATGGTTGGCCAGGTGATCGGCCACCAGCTGGCCCAAGGCCAGGCTGCTGGCGTAGGCCAAATACGGCACCGGCTTGCCGCCGTCAAAGGTGAACAAGGTTTTGCCATCGGCGTTGGCGCGCGACATCGGGACCAGGCGATCGTGCGCCACGGTGTGCTGCAGGTACTGCGACGGCTTTAAACGCAGCGCGATCACCGGATGGTGGTAGGTCAGCGTGAAGTCGGTCTCGCCGCGCTCCAGGCGCTGCAGCGCCTCGGCCATGGAGCCGGTGCGCACATGCACCAAGGCGTTGGCGGTATGCGCCCTGACCTTCCACAACCAGTCGGCGGCGATGGTGCGCGCCAGGGTGCGGCCGGTGGTCAGCGTGAATTCCGCCTGGCCGGGCAAGGCCGTGGGCTGCAATTCGCTGCGCGCCAAGTGCAGCGACTGCACGGTTTGGCGCGCCTGCTGCAGCAGGGTTTCGCCCGCCGGTGTCAGCGTCACCGGCCCGCCAGCTCTGGTGACCAAAGCCACACCAGCCCATTGCTCCAGCCCCTTGATGCGCCGGCCAAAGGCCGGATGTGTGACGTGGCGCAACTCTGCGGCACGCGTGAAGCTGCGTGTATCGGCCAGGGCGATCAGGTCTTCAAACCATTTGAGTTGCATCACATGCTCCCGCCGTTCAAGAGCCAAAACCACGCCGCCGCTCGGCCTGACCAGGCAGCGTCAGCCCGCGCTGGTAGCTGCGCAGCCAGGCTTCGAAGACGGCCGCTTTCATGGGGCGCGCAAAATGATAGCCCTGCAATTCGTCGCACGCCAGGGAGCTCAACAGTTCGGCCACGGCCACGCCCTCCACACCTTCGGCCACCACCGTCAGACCCAGGGTGTGGCCCAGGGCGATGATGGCGCGCACGATGGCGAGGTCGGTGGGATCGTTGAGCATGTCGCGCACAAACGATTGGTCAACCTTGAGTTTGTCGATGGCAAAACGTTTGAGATAGGCCAGGCTGGAGTAGCCTGTGCCGAAATCATCGATCGAGAGTTTCACACCCAGCGCCTTCAGGGCCGAGAGCTGCTCGGCGGCCATGGTCGAGTTGTCCATCAGCACCGACTCGGTGATTTCCAGTTCCAGCGCCGATGCCGCCAAGCCCTGTTCGCGCAGCAGGCTCTGCAGTTGCGGCGCGAGTTGGGCGTCGCCCAGTTGCACGGCAGACAGGTTCACCGACATGCTCAGAAAGCTCAGCCCGTCGGCATGCCAATGCGCCAACTGTCGGCAGGCTTCACGCAACACCCAGGTCCCGATCGGCCGGATGAGACCGGTTTCCTCTGCCAGCGGGATAAAGCGTGCGGGCGAGACGCTGCCCAGTTCGGCGTTGTGCCAGCGCAGCAAGGCCTCCACACCCACCACCTGCAGGGTCGCTGCGTTGATCTTGGGTTGGAACTCCAGGCTCAGCTCGTTCAGCGCCAGTGCCTGGTGCAGCCGCTGCTCCATGGCCACACGCTGCAAGGCCTGGGCGTCAATCTCGGGCTCGTAAAAACGCGCCATATCGCGGCCGGCATTTTTCGCGACATACATGGCAGCGTCGGCACGGCGCATCAACAAGTCGCTCTGGTCGCCGTCTTCGGGATACAGGGCAACACCCACGCTGCACGAGACATGCAGTTCATGGCCTTCTACATGATGGGTTTGGCGTATCAGCGGAATCACCCGCCGCTCCGCCAGTTGCTCAACCTCGGCACGCGAACTCACACCGCGCAAGATGACCACATATTCATCCCCGCCCAGGCGGCTGACCGTGTCCTCGGCGCGCACGGCTTTGCTCAGGCGCTGCGCCACCGAGCGCAACACACCATCACCGATGTGGTGCCCAAGCGTGTCGTTGATGGTTTTAAAGCGGTCCAGGTCGATGAACAACACCGCCAGACGTTCACCCGTCTTGCCAGCCACGGCCAGCGCCTCCTGCAGGCGCGCCTCACACAGGGCGCGGTTGGGCAACTCGGTCAACACGTCGTGGTCGGCCAGGAACTGCACCCGCGCTTCGGTGCGTTTGCGGTCGGTGATGTCGACTGAAATACCGATGTACTGCGACACCTCGCCCGCGCGCGAGCCCTCGCGCACGGCCGAGATCATCAGCCACGCCGGATAGGTCTCACCCGATCGCTTGACAAAATTGACCTCACCCTGCCAGGCGTCGCGTTCCGGCGAAAAACGGCCCAGCCGACTGGCCACGGCATGGGCCTGCTCACCCTCCATCAACAGGCTCAGGTGCTCACCTATCACCTCATAGAAGTCATACGAGGTGCTGCGGCAAAAGGCTTTGTTGACGCTGAGTATCTTCTGCTCCGCGTCCATGATGATGATGCTTTCGGACGATGCCTCAAACACCTTGGCCCACAACTCCAGGCGGCGTTCCATCACCTTCAGCACGTTGATCGGGGTGAAGGTGGTGACCACCGCATCACGCCCCTTGAACTGCAGGCGGCGTGCCGACAACACCGCCCACGAAGACTCGCTTTCGTGGTTCCAGCGCACCTCGAACTCGTCCACGGCCTCACGGTCCGCCAGGCGCTGGAAGAAGCGTGTGCGCACGCCTGGTTCCAGGCCGGTGCGCCAGGGGTCGTCGGTGCGCGCACCGAGCCAGGGCAAGGCCGGTGTATTGGCGTGCAACACTTCGTGATCGGGCACCGAGGTGACCAGCAGCGGAATCGGAATGGCCTCTAGCAAGGCCTGCTGCGCCTCGGCTGCACGTTCACGCGCGGCGGCTTCCTGCTGCTCCAGCCGCTGATGGCCCAACTGCGCCAACATGCCGTTGAAGGCTTTGACGAGTTGGCCGATTTCGTCGCGGCTGTGCCAGACCGCACGCCGCGCATAGTCGCCCGTCTGGCGCACGGTATCGGCCACTTCGGCCAGCTTTTTCAGAGGCCGCGAGATCTGCCGCGCCACCGCGTACACTAGGCTCAGGATACAGCTCAGCAGCAGCAGCGCCGTGCCCAGGTGCAACCACATGCGTGTGAACAGCAGATCCACACGGTCGTGCAACAGGCGTTCGAGGTCAATCGCCGTGCCGGCCCAGGCGTTGGTCAAGGCCTCCAGGGAGTTGGCGTAATGCGCCGTCAGTTGCTGCAGCCCCCTAGGGTCCACCTGCCCATCGGCCAGGGCCTGCACCGCAGCCAGAAATTCGCCCAGGCGCTTTTCCAGGGCTTCGCGGCCCGGCGTCAGCGCCTCACGCTGTTGCGCACCACCCGCGGCAAAGGCTTGTGTGTAGTCAGAGCGTATGCCCAGGGCCACGGCATCCAGACGGCCGGCCAGGATCAGCAACTCGGTGCGCCGGTCCGCCAGACCACCGGCCGGGATTTTTGTGGCCGAGGGTGTCACCGGCACGATGCGCATAGTGTCGTTGAGCACCTCCAACAGTTCCGGAAAACGCAACACCACCAGCGACATGGCGTAGTAGCTGTCGAGATCCGGGTCGAGGATGAGGTTGGATTGGTTACCCACGGTGGTGAGCAGTTCGCGTGCCTGGCGCAGCATTTGCCGCGTGGCTGCAGGATTTTTCGCGACCACACTGGCCGAGAGCGCATCGCTGGCGCCCGCTGGTGTGGCGACCAGCCGCTGCCAACTGTCGGAAAAGGCCTGGCTGGCGTCTTTGGTTTGGAAGGCTTCGTCGTAAGTGTCACGCGCATGCTGCAGCCGTTGCAGTGCCTCGTGTGCAAACTCGGATGCCACGCCGTTCTGCAGAAAAGGCTGCATCAGCACGTCGCGCACGGCCGCGCTGTACTGCGCACCATCAATTTCCTTGCGCGTGAAATCGATGGCGTTGAACTTCTCGTGGATCAGAATGCCCGACACATAGATGACGGCCGTCAGATCGAGCAAATAGATCAGCGTGAGCTTGCGACCAACACTGAGGCGGCCTAACCAGCGGGTAAAAAAATTCATTGCCAGGCCATGCCTTGGCGGTTAACGCCAAGTCTGGCAAATTCGAAAGCCATAAAACGGTATTTGAAATCCATGGGCAGCCGCCCCAATCTTGGTTTGGCAGGAAAAGCGAAGCGCAAATTTGCGGCCGGGGTTTGTGCCTGGGACGGTGCCGAGCCGATACCGTTTGTTCCAGAAGCCACCGGCCTTCGGGCTTGCCATGTCACCGGGCGGTGTCGCCGCGACAGCCCTCGCCAGCGCAAACAGCGCTGGCATGGACCTGCAGCACCCCACACACCCCGATGGCAGCTCAACGCGTCACGCTGCGGGTGCACCCAGGAATTCGCGGCTGACGTGCGCGCCGAGTTCATTCACGCGGTCCAAGAACTGCGTGAGGAAGGCGTGCAGGCCCGTGGCCAGGATCTCGTCGATGCGCGCAAATTCCAGGTCCGCCCGCAAGCGTCCGGCGCGGCGCAGGGTCTCGCTCTTGGGGTTGCTGGACACCACGGTGAGGTTGCTCACCACTTCGTTCAGGCAGGCGCTGAGCGAGCGCGGCATGTCCGAGCGCAGGATCAGCAATTCGGCCACACGTTCGGGTTTGATCACGTCGCGGTAGACCTTGCGGTAGACCTCGAAGCCCGACACCGTGCGCAGGATCGCACTCCAGTGGTAGAAGTCGTACTCCTGGTCGCGGCCGGTAGACGCACCATAGAAGTCGCGCTCCACCGCGTGAAACTTCACGTCCACCAAACGGGCGGTGTTGTCTGCACGTTCCAGGAAGGTGCCTATGCGTGAAAAGTAGAAAGCCTCGTCCTGCAGCATGGTGCCCAGTTGCACACCGCGCGAAAGATGCGAGCGGAACTTCACCCAATCGAAAAACTGCGCTGGATCCTCTTCAAACGCGCCAGCCTTGAGCATGCGGTTGAGTTCTATCCAGGTCTGGTTTTGTGTTTCCCAGACCTCGGTGGTGAGGCTGCCGCGCACGGCACGCGCGTTTTCACGCGCGGCCCGCAGGCAGGAAAAAATGCTCGACGGGTTGGTCTCGTCCTTGACCATGAACTCCATCACCGATTGAGCATTGATCTCGCCGTACTTTGCGCTATAGGGGTGCAGCAATTCGCTGATGGACAACAAACCCTGCAGGCCGCTTTGCGCCGCCGCATCGGTTTGCGCCAGCAGCGAGCTTTGGTAGTTGATGTCCAACATTCGCGCGGTGTTTTCGGCGCGCTCGGTGTAACGGGACATCCAGAACAAATGGTCGGCGGTACGTGAAAGCATGTCGTTATCTCCTAGGCCTCAAACACCGCACGCGCTGCGCGCTGGGCTGTATTTTGGTGAAACATCGCCTATGGCGCTGTTTTCGGCGCGTTCGGTGTAACGGGACATCCAGAACAAATGATCGGCGGTACGTGAAAGCATCTTGTTATTCCTCTTCTTCTACGTGATCGGCTCAGGCTGGCTTGACAGACGACTGGGTCTGCGTCTGCGAAGCCGTGGCACCACTGGCGGCGCCATTGCTGTCCCCCTGCAGGATCCAGGTGTCCTTGGTGCCGCCGCCCTGCGATGAATTCACCACCAGCGAACCTTCTTTGAGCGCCACACGGGTCAGACCGCCGGGCACCATTTGCACCTCCTTGCCCGACAACACAAACGGCCGCAGGTCGATGTGGCGTGGCGCGATACCGCTTTCGACAAACGTCGGGCAACTGGACAGGCTGAGCGTGGGCTGGGCGATGTAGCCGCTGGGGTTGGCCAGCAGGGCCGCACGGAATTCTTCGATCTCGGCCTTGGTGGAGGCCGGCCCCACCAGCATGCCGTATCCACCGGCACCGTGCACTTCTTTCACCACCAGGTCCTTGAGGTTGTCCAGCGTATATTGCAAATCGTCCTTGTTGCGGCACATATAGGTGGGCACGTTCTTCAGGATGGGTTTCTCGCCCAGGTAGAACTCGATCATCTTGGTGACGTAGGGGTAGATCGACTTGTCATCGGCCACACCCGTGCCCACACCATTGCAGATGTTCACGTTGCCGGCCTTGTAGGCGGCCATCAAGCCGGCGCAGCCCAGCGTGGACGTGGGGCGGAACACTTGCGGATCCAGAAAGTCGTCGTCCACGCGGCGGTAGATCACGTCCACCTGCTTGGGGCCGCGTGTGGTGCGCATGTAGCAGAAGTTGTCTTTGACAAACAAGTCCTGCCCCTCGACCAGCTCCACGCCCATTTGCTGGGCCAGGAAAGCGTGTTCAAAGTAGGCGCTGTTGTACATGCCGGGGGTCAGCACCACAACCGTAGGGTCGGCGGTGGTCGCCGGGGCCGATGCGCGCAGCGTCTCCAGCAGCAGATCCGGGTAATGCGCGACCGGCGCCACACGGTGGCGGTTGAACAGGTCGGGGAACAAACGCATCATCATCTTGCGGTTTTCCAGCATGTAGCTCACGCCGCTGGGCACACGCAGGTTGTCTTCAAGCACGTAATATTCGCCGTTGCCCTGGGCATCGGGCGCACGCACGATGTCGATGCCGGAAATATGCGAGTAGATGTTGTTCGGCAGATCCACGCCCACCATTTCGGGGCGGAACTGGGCGTTGTGCATCACCTGCTCGGCCGGGATGAGTCCGGCCTTGATGATGTCCTGGTCGTGGTAGACGTCGTAGATAAAACGGTTCAGCGCGGTCACGCGTTGCACCAGGCCACGCTCCATGTCAGCCCACTCCTTGGCTGGAATGATGCGCGGAATCAAGTCAAACGGAATCAGCCGCTCTGTGCCTGCGCCATCTTCGTCCTTGGCGCCATACACGGCAAAGGTGATACCGACCCGCCGAAAAATCATTTCAGATTCTTCGCGGCGCTTGGCCATCATGTCTCCGGGCTGCTTCGCCAACCAGGCATCGTAGGTCTTGTAGTGGTCACGGACCTGTGCACCGTCAGAGAAAAACTCGTAAGGCAAGCGGGTGTACATCTCGTCAAATTTCGCCATGAATTGTTCTCTCCTTGAAGTTACAGAATAGCAAGTTACGCGCCAAGACGGTGCAAATTCTGGTGACGACACAACATTCCGGAAACGAGATGCCGAGGCTGGTGGGTGGCCGTGGTGCAAGCCTGATGGCCCACGCTGCGCGCCAGCAAAAGCCACGGATTTACCCCACCAAATTGCATACATCCCAAAAACAGTCTACTCGACTGCATCCACATTTCACACCCAAAAAGTGGGTGGATGCGCTGTTCAGTCCGGGGCCTTGAGGTCGGTTTCATTGGCGACCACCAAGGCATGCTGCCAGTAGTGCGCATGGGTTTCACGCTCACAGGAAAAGGCGCGTGGTGCGGCCGAGTGCCAACGCAAGGCACCACACTGCGCCGAGCTCACCAAGCGGATACCCAGCGCTTGATAACGCTCTTGCACCCGCGGCGCGGGATGGCCAAAGCGGTTGCGATACCCGGCCTGCACCACTGCCAGGCTGGGACTCACCGCCTCCAGAAAGGCGCTGGTGGAAGAAGTGTTGCTGCCATGGTGCGGCACCAGCAGCAGGTCGGCGCGCAGCTGCGCCGGCACCTGCGCCACCAGTCGCGCCTCCTGCGCCTGCTCGATATCACCGACCAACAAGGCGGTTTGCCGTCCGTTGGACACCCGCAGCACACAGCTCAGTGCATTCGGCTTGGGCCGCGCCGCGGCCTGCGGCGCGTAGTCCGGTGGCTGCGGATGCAGGACGTCGAAACGAATGCCATCCCACTGCCACTGCTGTCCCGCCATACAACGCTCCACCGGGCGGGTTTGCGCCAACAGGTGCTCAGGCTCCACGGAACTGAGCAGCCGGGCAGCGGGCTGGCTTTGCAGCACGGCTTGTGCTCCGCCGCTGTGGTCGCTGTCACTGTGGCTCACCACCACCAGGTCCAGCCGTTCGTCCAAGGCCCGCAACAGCGGCACCAATACCAGGTGGCCAGCATCACTTTCTGTGCCAAAACGCGGGCCGGTGTCGAACAACAGGCTGTGCCTGGCCGTGCGCACCAGCACGGCATTGCCCTGGCCAATGTCGGCGGCCAACAGCTCAAAGGCACCGGGCGCAGGGCGCGCGGGCTGCCACAGCAACATCGGCAACAACAACGGCAGCCCCAGCCCACACCAGCCCCAGGGCAGACGCAACACCAATAACAATGCGCCCAGGCTTGCGGCCAGCCCGGCCCACAATGGCGCTGCTGGCAAAGTCAGCACGGCCCACGGCCAGGTCGCCAGCCAACCCAGCACCGACGCCTGCAACTGCACCGCTGCAGCAGCCACATGCCATAGAGGCGAGGCCAGCACACCCAACATGGCCAGCGGCGTGACCACCAAGCTCATCCACGGGATGGCCAACAAATTCGCCAGCAAACCGACCACCGACACCTGCTGAAACAGCACCAAACCCAGCGGCGCCAGCGCCAGTGTGACCACGGCCTGCTCGCGCACCAGCGCCCTGGCGCGGCCATATGCGCCGCCCAGAACCTTGGCACCAAATGAGCCTCCAGCGCTTTCCAAACCTGCAGCAGACGCTCCTGAATTTGAAGCAAACAACACACCCACCGCGACAAAGCTCAGCCAAAAGCCGGCCTGCAGCAAGGCCCAGGGATCAACCAGCAACACCACGCCACCCGCCCAGGCCCAGACCAGCAGCCACGGCCAGCGCAGACCGCTGCAACGCAGCCATGCCATGACGCCCAGCATCAGCACCGTACGCTGCGCGGGCACGCCCCAGCCACTGAACAGCGCATAGCCCGTCGCCAACAACACACCGCCCAGCATGGCCACCGAAGGCGTGGGCCACAGCAGGCTGGCCTGCCAACGCCCGAGCCCCCCGCGGCGCCAGCCCCAAGCCAGCACGGCGGCCGCAAGCCAGGCGAACATGGTGATGTGCAAGCCAGAAATTGAAATCAAATGCCCTACGCCCGTGGCGCGGAACACATCCCAGTCCGCGCGATCGATCGCGCTCTGGTCGCCCACCACCAGGGCAGCCACCACGCCCGCATTACGCTTGGCCTGCGGCGATTGGCTGGCGGCCGCATCACCGGCCTCATCCGCCTGGCCCAGCGTGCGGAAAATGGCGTCGCGCACACTTTGACGCGCCGACTCCACCGGGTGGCGCCAAGTGTTTTCCAGGCGCTGCGGTGCGGCGTCACGCGGGCCATCACGCACGTAGCCCGTGGCTTGCACACCCTGCTCCCACAGGCGCAGCTCGTAGTCAAAACCAAAAGGGTTGCGGTTGCCATGCGGTGCCTTGAGGCGCACCGTCATGCGCCAACGCTGGCCTGCACGCACGTCGGGTGCGCCTATGCCAGGCAGGTTCTCGGCCAGGGGCTCGGCGCCCCACGCAGCGGCGCGGTACCAGCTCAGTTGCAGCAACGGCGGCAAACGAAGCGCTTCACCCTTACGCGTCGCGTAAGCCACCTCCAGCAGAAACCTTTGCCCCATCGCATTACGCTGCGGCATGGCGACCACCATGCCGGTCACGTCTATGTCCACACCTTCGAGCGCCGGGTCCAAAGCGCCCTGCGCAAACCATTGGCTGCGTGCGCCACACAAGGCAAACGCCAAGGCAGCGGCACTCAAGCCATACAGCAGCGCAGCACCGAATATGCGCAGTTGTCGCGCGCCGGCCCAAGCCAGGGCCATCAACACACACCCAGCCACGGCCACAGCCCCATAAGCGCTCAATGACCACAGCGCTGCTTGCTGCAACTGCCACGCCGTACCCAAGGCCCAGCCCAGCAGCCATGGGGCCCAGTAGACGGCGGCGCGGTGGAACAACGGCGAAGGCTCGCGATGCATCGCGCCATGCTACCGGGGCCAACAGCGCGCGGGTGGGTTTTGCTTAGACTGCGCTGTGGTGTGCCGACGACAGCGCGGCCCTGGACAGCGCGATAACCGCCGGATATCTAAAAACGATAGCAATCACCGCAGGCAGTGCAAGCGTCAGCGGCCCGCTTGATTCCATCACCAGATCTAGTGATTGCAGCACACGAGACAACTGCATGGCGCCGCATAACAGCTTTGGCCTTTGGCCATTGCATATCCACCGTCAAACCCGTTCACGCGCAGCACATCTGCCACACACGGAGCATCAAGCCATGCCAAACTCAACTGGCAACACTCGCCCCGTTTGGCTCAGCTCTTGCTAGTATGCGGTGCAAGCCCGGGCTGGCGGGCAGCGCTCTCTCAATGCATTCCGAGAACCATCAATGTCCATTCATGCCGCACTGAACCACGTCACCCACTACAAGTACGACCGCCCGGTCAACCTGGGGCCGCAGGTGATCCGGCTGCGCCCGGCACCACATTGCCGCAGCAATGTGATCTCGTATTCGCTCAAGGTTGAGCCCGCCAACCACTTCGTCAACTGGCAGCAAGATCCTTTTGCCAACTACCAGGCGCGCCTGGTGTTCCCCGAGAAAACCACAGAATTCAAGGTCACGGTCGACCTGGTGGTGGAGATGTCGGTCTACAACCCGTTCGACTATTTCCTCGAGCCGGACGCGCAGAACTTCCCCATCAAGTACAGCCAAGACCTGAAGGAAGAACTCTCGCCCTACCTCGCCACCGAACCCATGACACCGCTGGTGCGGGCCTACCTCGACAAGCTAGACCTCTCCAAACGCCCCACCAACGACTTTCTGGTGTACCTGAACCAGCAGGTGCAAAAAGACGTCAAGTACCTGATTCGCATGGAACCGGGCGTGCAGACGCCCGAAGAAACGCTGGAAAACGCCAGTGGCTCGTGCCGCGACTCGGGCTGGCTGCTGGTACAACTGCTGCGCCATTGCGGCATGGCCGCGCGTTTTGTCTCCGGCTATCTGATCCAACTCACACCCGACGTGAAAGCACTCGACGGCCCCAGCGGCACCACGGTTGATTTCACCGACCTGCACGCCTGGTGCGAGGTGTTCCTGCCCGGCGCGGGCTGGGTCGGCCTGGACGCGACCTCGGGCCTGTTCGCCGGCGAAGGCCACATCCCGCTGGCCTGCACACCACAGCCCTCTAGCGCCGCGCCCATCGAAGGTGGTGTCGACAAAGCCGAGGTGGATTTCAGCCACCACATGTTGGTTACACGGCTGTATGAATCGCCGCGTGTCACCAAACCCTATACCGACGAACAATGGGCCGATATCGTCGCCCTGGGCCACACGGTTGACAAGGAACTGGCCGCTGGCGACGTGCGCCTGACCATGGGTGGTGAACCCACCTTCGTGGCGGTAGAAAACCGCGACGCCGCCGAGTGGAACACCGACGCCCTGGGCCCGACGAAACGCGGCCTGGCCACCGGTCTGGTGCAAAAGCTGCGCGCCAAATACGGCCAGGGCGGCTTTCTGCATTTTGGCCAAGGCAAGTGGTATCCGGGCGAACAATTGCCGCGCTGGGCGCTCAACATCTTCTGGCGTGCCGACGGCCAACCGGCCTGGCGCAACCCCGACTTGTTTGCCGACGAGCGCCAGCCCTCGCACTACACCAGCGAAGACGCGCGCCGCTTCACCACGCAGTTGGCCCATAACCTGGGCATCACCAGCGACTACATCGTCGCCGGCCACGAAGACGTGTGGTACTACCTGTGGCGCGAACGCCGCCTGCCGGTCAACGTTGATCCGTTCAACTCCAAACTCGGCGACGAGATGGAACGCGCACGCCTGCGCCGTGTGTTCGAGCAAGGCCTGGAGGCCGTGGTCGGCTACGTGCTGCCGGTCAGACCGGCCGATGGCCCGCGCCTGGCCGGCCCGGTGTGGACCACAGGCCCATGGTTCTTCCGCGACGAACGCATGTATCTGATGCCCGGCGACTCGCCCATGGGCCTGCGCCTGCCGCTGGACTCGCTGCCCTGGGTCAGCGAAGCGCAGTACCCCTACCTGGTGGAGCAGGATCCCTCCCTGCCCCGCGCCGGATTGCCCGAGTCGAGCAGCATGTACGCCCGCTACTCGGCGGCACGCCGCCCCGCCACGGCGCCGGTCTCGGCGCCAGCCGCCGCAGGCGCGGCCGGAGCCAACAGCCGCGCCAACATGCCCTACCAGGCGGGTGTCAGCGCCACGCCCGAGGCCGCCCGCCTGCGCCAGGACCAGGCTGCCGGGGCTTTCGGCAGCAGGCCAGCTTTGGCCAATGCGACCCAGCCCGGCCAGACCGAGCCCGACACCTTTGCGCGTGTGCCCGCTCTGCACGAATCAGCCCACTGGGTGACACGCACTGCACTTTGCGTGGAAGTGCGCGATCCGCGCCGTGCCAGCGGCCCGAAGGCCGAAGCCGTGGGCAGCAAATCGGGTGTGATCTACGTCTTCATGCCGCCCCTCGAGCTGCTCGAAGACTACCTGGAGCTGTTGGCGGCGGTTGAAAACACCGCAGAGCAATTGGGCGTAAAACTGGTGCTGGAGGGCTACCCGCCGCCGCGCGATCCGCGCCTGAAACTGCTGGCCGTGACCCCGGACCCCGGCGTCATCGAGGTCAACGTGCACCCCGTGGACAACTGGGGCGATCTGGTGGCCAACACCGAGTTCCTGTACAACGCCGCGTTTGAATGCCGCCTGTCGGCCGAGAAGTTCATGACCGACGGTCGCCACATTGGCACCGGCGGCGGCAACCACTTTGTGATGGGCGGCTCCACACCCAGCGACAGCCCGTTCCTGCGCCGGCCCGAGCTGTTGACCAGCATGCTGCTGTACTGGCACAACCACCCGTCTCTGAGCTACTTGTTCAGCGGCATGTTTGTCGGCCCCACCAGCCAGTCGCCACGGGTCGACGAAGCCCGCAACGACCAGCTCTACGAGCTGGAAATCGCCATCGAACAAGTGGCCAAAAACCGCGAGAAATACGGCCAGGAAATGCCGCCGTGGATTGTCGACCGCACGCTGCGCAACATCCTGATCGACGCCACCGGCAACACCCACCGCAGCGAGTTTTCCATCGACAAGATGTACTCGCCCGACAGCAGCACCGGCCGCCTGGGCCTGCTGGAATTGCGCGCCTTTGAAATGCCGCCACACGAGCGCATGAGCATCGCCCAGCAGTTGCTGCTGCGCGCCCTGGTGGCCCGCTTCTGGAAGACGCCCTACAAGGCGCCGGCCACACGCTGGGGCACGGAGCTGCACGACCGCTTCATGATGCCGACGTTCATCCAGATGGACTTCCACGACGTCATGGCCGAAATGGTGGCCGCCGGTTTTGCGTTCGACCGCAGTTGGTTTGCGCCACACCTGGAGTTCCGCTTCCCGCTGGTGGGCAGCGTGCAAACCCACGGCATGGAAATCAGCCTGCGCAACGCGCTCGAACCCTGGCATGTGCTGGGCGAAGAAAGTTCATCCACCGGCACGGCGCGTTATGTCGATTCCTCACTGGAGCGCATCGAGGTCAAGGTCACCGGCATGAACCAGAGCCGCTATGTGGTCACCTGCAACGGCCAGGCGCTGCCCATGCAGTCCACCGGCGTGGCCGGTGAGTTTGTCGCGGGTGTACGTTACCGCGCCTGGAACCCGCCCTCGGCGCTGCACCCCACCATTGGCATCCACGCGCCGTTGACGTTCGACATCGTCGACACCTGGATGAAACATTCCATCGGTGGCTGCCAGTATTTCGTCACACACCCCGGCGGTCTGAGCTACGACAACTTCCCCGTCAACGCCTACACGGCGGAGAGCCGTCGCCTGTCGCGCTTCGCACGCATGGGCCACACACCAGGCACCATGGTGGTGCCACCGGCCACCATCAACGTGCCGGCCAGCAAGGAGTTTCCGTTCACGCTGGATCTGCGACGCTAAAACGGTGCACACTCATCCACACCTTCGCCGGCTTGGCCGGTGAAAGTGAGCGAAAATAGTGCACTCTCCAAGCCCTTTGCTGATCGCGGCACAAGGGCTTTTTTATTTCAATGCGGCATTTCCGGTCACGGCCCCTCTGATTGGCAGCCGGAAGTGCTCTTCTGTCACGCTTTTTTGGAAATTTTGCGACGCTTATTTCTGACACCGATGTGACAATCCCATGCACTGTGGATACCCAGAATATTTCTCTCTTTGACAACCAGGGCAACGAAAGTGCCCCTGGCCTCGCCTCGCTGCTGGCACGCCCCGTCATGCCGGGCCACTACGACGAATTGCGTGGCACGGTCAGCCCCTCCGCTGCGCCCGCAGCGGCTGCCCAGCATGAAAGCCAGGCCCCGCTCAACCCCGAGTGGACGACTTTTTTCGAACATCTGGGCCATGACGGATTTGCCGACCTGAACCGGCGCACCGCGCAACTGCAGCGCCAGTTGCGCGACAACGGCGTGACCTACAACCTCTACGCCGACCCGGAAAATCCGCAACGCCCCTGGGCACTGGATTTGTTCCCGCTGATCGTCTCGGCCGAGAGCTGGACGCAGATCGAAGCCGGCGTGCTGCAACGCGTGCGCCTGCTCGACCGTGTGCTGGCCGATGTTTATGGTCCGCAGCAATTGCTCAAAGAAGGCTTGTTGCCCATGGCGTTGGTGCAGGGCCACCCCGGCTACCTGCGCGCCATGCACGGCGTCGAGCCGCTGGGCGGCACACGCCTGCACATTGCAGCCTTTGACCTGGCCCGTGGCCCGGATGGCAAATGGTGGGTGGTGTCGCAGCGCACCCAGGCGCCGTCCGGCCTGGGTTACCTGCTGGAAAACCGTCTGAGCATTTCGCGCCTGTTCCCCGAAGCCTTCCACGACATGAAGGTGCAGCGCCTGGCCGCCACCTACCGGGGCTTAATCGACGGGCTGAAAAAAATGTGCCCGCAGGGCAAGGACGCGCACATTGCGCTGCTGACCCCCGGCCCCTACAACGAAACCTATTTTGAACACGCCTACCTGGCGCGTTATCTTGGCCTGACCTTGGTCGAAGGCAGCGACCTGCTGGTGCGCGACCAGCGCCTGTACCTCAAAACGCTGAAGGGGCTGGAGCCGGTGCACGGCCTGTTGAAGCGGCTGGACGACCAGTTCCTCGACCCGCTGGAGCTGCGCCCCGACTCACGCCTGGGCGTGCCCGGTTTGCTGCAAGCCATTCGTGCGGGCAACGTGCTGGTGGCCAATGCGCCGGGCTCGGCGTTTCTCGAGTCACCCGCGCTGCTGGGCTTTTTGCCGGCACTGTCGCAAAAGCTTTTTGGCGAAGAACTGCAATTGCCCGCCCTGCCCACCTGGTGGTGCGGCGAACGTGCGGCCATGGAATCCGCCCTGCCCGAGTTGATCAACAGCGTGGTCAAACCAACCTACCGTGGGGGCAGCGGCCACCAGGCGTTTGAAGCCGTGCTGGGCCGCCACCAATCGCGCCGCGAACTCGACGAATGGGCTGGCCGCATCTTGCGCCAGGGCGACGAACACACGGTGCAGGCCTATTTGCCGCTGTCGCAGATGCCCACCTGGTCAGCGCATCAAAACCACGCGCCGCGCATCTCGCCGCGTTCGGTGATGTTGCGGGTGTTGGCGGTTTCCGATGGCCCGAATTCCTGGCGCGTGCTGCCAGGCGGCCTGGCGCGCATGGGCAGTGCGCGTGGCGACGACATCGCCTCCATGCAGCGCGGCGGCAGCAGCGCCGACGTGTGGGTGATGACCAGCGGCGAAGTCGACCAGACCTCGCTGCTGCAGACCCACGTGGCGCCCGAGGTGATCACCCATCGCCAACGCGTGGTGACCAGCCGCGCGGCCGAAAACCTCTATTGGCTGGGCCGCTATACCGAGCGCGCCGAAAACACCTTGCGCCTGGCGCATGTGATTCTGGAGCGACTCGGCGAAACCGACCAAACCGACACCGGCTTTCTGAACTGGATGCATGAGATGGCCGTGGATCACGGCCTGGTGCTGCCCGCCGTGCCCTCGCCCGTGCAGGCACGGCGCGTGTTTGAACGCTCGCTGATCGCCGGTTTGTCGAATACCACCGAGCAGGCCAGCGTGGGCTACAACCTGCGCGCCATCCGCGGTGCAGCCTCGGTATTGCGCGAGCGCCTGGCGCCGGCGCAATGGAACGTGATCACCGAGGCCGAAACCTCGTTCTTCACACGCTGCCAGGAGAATGCCCGCAGCGGCGACTTCTCGCCCATGGAAGCCCTGCGCTTGCTCGAGGCCACACGCACCCACATGACCACTATGACCGGCGCGCAGACCGACCACATGACGCGCGACGATGGCTGGCGCCTGCTGAGCATAGGCCGCCACATCGAGCGGCTGGGGTTTTATTCGTCGGCATTGCTCAACGGCAGCGTCACCGGCTGCATGCATTCGAACAATGGGTTCGAGGCCATGGTGGCGCTGTTTGACAGCACCATCACCTTCCACGGGCAGTTTCAGCAAAGCCGCGATATCGCCGCCCTGCTCGACCTGCTGGTGCTCGATCTGGACAATCCGCGCGCCCTGGCCTGGGTTGCCAAAACCCTGCGTGGCCGCCTGGCCAAGCTCAACGGCGATGGCCAGGGGCCGCAGGAGGCCAGCCCGCTGGCGCAAAAAGTGCCCGTGCCGGCACACTGGTCGCTCAGCGAACTCAGCCAGGCCGATGACCAAGGCCGCTACCGCACGCTCGAACAGCACCTCGCCAAGACCACGCAGTGCGCCTACGATGTGTCTGACGAAATCAGCTACACCTACTTTTTGCATTCGCGCGACGCCAAACAAAGCCTGGGGGCCTGAAGCCGTGGAACTGGACATCACCCACGAAACCCATTACGACTACTCACCCATGGTGGACACGGCCGAGCACATGGTGCACCTGCGCCCGCTGAGCAACCATCACCAGCAGTTGGTCAGCCACACGCTGAAGGTGCTGCCCCTGCCGGCGCAAATCCACCATTCGCTGGATGTATTTGGCAACGAACGTGCGTTCATCTCACTGCAGTCGCCGCATGAAAGCCTGACCGTGGTGGCGCAAAGCAAGGTTTTGACACGCGCGCCCAGCGCGGTCAAAAGCGATATGTCCTGGGAGGATGTGCGTGAGCGTTTTCGCTACCGTGCAGGCGCCGAGTACAACCCCGCAGCCGAGTTCGCCTTTGCCTCGCCCTACGTCCCCAGGCACGCCGACTTCACCGCCTACGCACGCCCCAGCTTTGCGCCGGGCCGACCGCTGCTGGAAGCCACACATGACTTGATGGAGCGTATCTACACCGACTTCACCTACGAGTCGAACAGCACCGAAGTCAACACCCCGGCGGTGGAAGCCCTGGCGCTGCGCAAGGGCGTGTGCCAGGACTTCGCCCACATCATGGTGGCCTGCCTGCGCATGTTGGGTTTGCCGGCGCGTTACGTCAGCGGCTACATGCTCACGCAACCGCCGCCCGGCCAGCCGCGGCTGATTGGCAGCGACGCCTCGCACGCCTGGGCCTCGGTCTACGTGCCCGATGCGCCCGAAGGCCTGAACTGGTGCGACTTCGACCCGACCAACAACCGCCAGCCCGGCGAAGACTACGTGACCCTGGCCACGGGCCGCGACTTCTCCGACATCTCGCCCATGCGCGGCGTGATCCACGGCGGCGCCAGCCACTCGCTGAACGTGGCCGTGACCGTGATGCCGGTGGAAGAAACGCCGGCTGCACGCTCGGGCCCATCTCAGCAGCAGCAACAGTCGCAGCAGCCCTTTCAGCAACAGTCGCAAGAGCAGTTCCCGCCGCAACCCCAGCAGTCGCAACAGCAGTTTCAGTAAGCCGCTGAATACACCCGCAGGCCCTGCCCCTAGAATGTCTGGGCACGGGCTGCAGCGCTACTGATTCAGAAGCACGCTACGCTCGTCCAGATTGCCCGAGCGGCACTTTTTCCATTTCAATCGGAGCCCAATATGAGCGTGTACGACAAACTGCAAGAACTCGGCATTTCGCTGCCACCCGTCGCCGTTCCCGCGGCCGCCTATGTGCCGTTTGTGCAGACTGGTTCGCTGGTCTTTTTGTCCGGCCACATCGCCAAGAAAGACGGCAAGGTATGGGTGGGTCAACTCGGCACGGACATGGACACCGCCCAAGGCCAGGCCGCAGCCCGCGCCGTCGCCATCGACCTGCTGGGCACGCTGCATGCCGCCGTCGGTGACCTCAACAAGATCACCCGCATCGTCAAACTGATGTCGCTGGTCAACTCGGCCCCAAGCTTCACCGAGCAGCACCTGGTGACCAACGGCGCCAGCGAATTGTTTGCAGCCGTATTCGGCGCAGCCAAGGGCGCACACGCACGCAGCGCTTTTGGTACGGCGCAGAATCCCATGGGCACCTGTGTCGAAATTGACCTGGTGGCCGAGATCGCGGTTTAAGAAGGCGACGCTGACCAAGTCCCCTCGGATGGCCGCGCCCTGACATGGGAGGGACTGCTAGACGCAAACCACAGCCATAGCCCGTGCTATGGCGAGGATTTGCAACGCCGCAGGCTGCCCATGTCAGGGATGCGGGCGCTGAGAGGGACTTGTTCAGCGTTGCCTTAAGCAAGTCGGGACGGGCCTTCCGGTCCACCCACCAAGAAGCCATTCAGCGGCCCTGCAAGGGGCCGCGTTAAAAAGCCTATCAAGAGGCCCGCAGCCGTGGCACATGGGTGTTGCCGACCGCGGCTTGGCCCTTGGGCTGTGCGGATCCCAGCACAGGACTGTTGGCTGGCTCGGTGGTGCTCAGGCGGAAAAACGCCACCGTGCGGGCCAACTGCTCGGCTTGCTCACGCAGGCTTTGCGCAGCCGCAGCGCTTTCTTCCACCAGGGCCGAGTTCTGCTGCGTCATCTGGTCCAGGTTGCCGACCGACTGGTTGATGCCGCCTATACCCGCGCTCTGCTCGTTGGCCGCCGCGGAGATGTCGCCAATGATGTCGGTCACACGTTTCACCGACTGCACGATGTCACCCATGGTTGCGCCCGCCTGGTCCACCAGGCGCGCACCGGACTCCACCTTTTCAACCGAGCTGTTGATCAAGCCCTTGATCTCTTTCGCCGCTTCGGCGCTGCGTTGTGCCAGGCTACGCACTTCGCTAGCGACCACCGCAAAACCGCGTCCCTGTTCGCCCGCACGTGCGGCTTCCACGGCCGCGTTCAGCGCCAGGATATTGGTTTGGAAAGCGATACCGTCGATCACCCCGATGATGTCGGCAATCTTCTTGCTGCTGTGGTTGATGTCTTCCATCGTCACCACCACGTCCTTCACCACCGAGCCGCCTTTCTCGGCCACAGACGAGGCCGTGGCCGCCAGGGTACTGGCTGCACGGGCGCTGTCGGCACTCTGGCTGACCGTGCCGGTCAGTTGCTCCATCGACGCGGCGGTCTGCTGCAGGTCGCTGGCGGTTTGTTCGGTGCGGGTGGAGAGATCGTTGTTGCCGGTGGCGATTTCCGCGCTGGCAATCGCAATGCTGTCGGTGCTGCGGCGCACCTGGCTGACCATTTCGCTGAGCGAGTTGTTCATGGTCATGAGTGAGCGCAGCAATTCACCAAACTCATCTTTGCGTGACGACTCCAGGCGCGTGGTCAAGTCGCCTTCGGCAATACGCGCGGCCAGGTCGTTGGCCTGCACCAGCGGCTGCTGGATGCTGCGGATCAGCCAATAGGCTCCGGCCAGCAAAGCCACCACAATCACCAGCAAGGCCACGAAGGTCAGTTGCATGGTCACGGTGCGCGCGGACTTGGCTTCCTCTTGTGCGACGGCCGATGCTTCTTCCTGCATTTTCACGAAGTCGGCCAGGTCACCCAGATACTTCTTCACCGAGGCGTTGTAACGGCTGCTGACCAGCGCTGCGGCTTCTTCGGCCTTGCCGGCGGCCTTGAGTTTGACGGCGTCGCCGCGCAAGCCCACCATGCTCTGACGGCTTTCCGAGATCTTCGCCATCTGGTCCTTGTCGACCTGGCGCAGATTCATGGCCTCTATGCCTTTTTGCACCGTGGAGATCTGCGCGCTGGTGGCGGCGATCACGTCCTTGAATTCGTTTTCGATGACGGCTTCACTGCTCAGGATCAGCGCCTGGGTACGCGCGGCGTTGGCGGTGGTCAGCCCGGCCCATTGGGTGGCCGCCTGCACACGCTTGGTCATCTCTTGCTGCACCGTGGCGTTCTCATCCTGCAAACGGGCCGAACGTTCACCCGCCACCACGATCAAAGCCAGCAACGCGGCAATGATCACCACCACGGCACCCCAAAGTTTGGCGGCGATGCGCACATTGCTCAAATTCATGAAGTGTCTCCCGTTGGTTGTAGTACGAACTGTATAGCACCGCTGCCAGCACCAATCAATCGCTGTATTTACCCACTAAAAAAACAAATGGCGGATCAATGTCCGCCATTTGTATGCTCAGCCCCTGCGGCTGTGTAGGTGCCGCAGGCCGGATGGCTTATTCCACGCGTGTGATGCTCGACGGTTTAAAGCCCAGGTCCGCGGCCTTGCCCTTGCGCCCACGGGCCGCACGCGCATTGTTCAGCGAGCGGATTTCCAGCGTTTCCTCACGCGCTTTGCCACCTCGGCCAACACCTGCAATCCGCACACTGCGGCTGTAGGCGGCGGCTCCGGCCAGCGTGTCTTTGTCGTCCAGGTCCAACAACAGCAGGCCGCGCCCGCCGTTGGCCATGGTCTTCAGCTCGCTGATCTCGAACGTCAGGATGCGCCCGCCTGCCGACGCACAGGCCACATGTGTGGCCGGCACCAGCGGCACACCACCACTGGAGCCGCTGACGTGTGACGGCACACACACGGACTCACCTTCACCCAGGGTGATGAATGCCTTGCCACCCTTGTTGCGGCCCAGCATGTTTTCCACGTTCGCCAGGAAGCCGTAACCACCCGAACTGCTCAACAGCAGCGTGGCCGTGGCCGGGCCGGCAAAATAATGCGCGAGCTGCGTGCCGGCTTCCAGGTCGATCATGGTGGTGACGGGTTGCCCATCGCCGCGCGCACCGGGCAGCGAGGCCACGGGAATGGAGTACACGCGGCCGGTCTTGTCCTTGGCCGTGCCAAACACCAACAGCGTATCCACCGTGCGGCACTCAAACGCGCCGTAGAGTGCATCACCCGACTTGAAGCTGTACTCGGATGCCCCGGCAGCCCCGGCTGCGCGGTCTTTGGCCCAGCCCTTCTGTGCACGCACCCAGCCTTTTTGCGACACCACTACCGTCACCGGCTCGTCCAGCACCTTGACTTCAACCACGGCGCGTTTTTCGGCCTGGATCAGCGTGCGGCGCGCATCGGCAAAGGTCTTGGCGTCGGCTTCTATCTCCTTGACCATCAAGCGGCGCAGGCTCGCGGGGTTGGCCAGAATGTCTTCAAGCTTGGTTTGCTCTTCGCGCAGGGCCTTGAGCTCCTGCTCGATCTTGATGGCTTCGAGCCGCGCCAACTGGCGCAAGCGGATTTCGAGAATGTCTTCGGCCTGCCGGTCGCTGAGATTGAAGCGCGCGATCAGCGCGGCCTTGGGCTCATCGGACTGGCGGATGATGGCAATCACCTCGTCGATGTTGAGCAGCACGATCTGCCGCCCCTCGAGGATATGGATGCGGTCCAGCACCTTGTCCAGACGGTGCTGCGAGCGGCGTTGCAGCGTGGTCTGGCGGAAGGCGATCCACTCGTCCAGCATCTGCCGCAGCGACTTCTGCGTCGGGCGGCCATCCAGGCCAATCATGGTCATGTTGACCGGCGCCGAGGTCTCCAGGCTGGTGTGGGCCAGCAGCGCATTGATCAGTTCCGACTGCTGGGTGCGGCTGGTCTTGGGCTCGAACACCAGGCGCACGGCGGCGTCTTTGTTCGACTCGTCGCGCACCACATCGAGTACCGCCAAGACACTCGCCTTGAGTTGTGTCTGTTCCTGGCTCAAGGCCTTTTTGCCAGCCTTGATCTTAGGATTGGTGAGCTCTTCGATTTCTTCCAGGACACGCTGCGAACTGACGTTGGGCGGCAGTTCGTAGACCACCATCTGCCACTGGCCGCGCGCCAGTTCCTCGATCTTCCAGCGCGCGCGCACCTTGAGCGAGCCACGCCCGGTGCGGTAGGCGTCGGCAATATCGCTGGCGCTGCTGATGATCTGGCCGCCGCCGGGGTAGTCCGGGCCGGGCACCAGAGCGAACAAATCTTCGTCACTGAGCTTGGGTGTTTTGATCAGCGCAATACACGCATCGGCGATTTCGCGCAGGTTGTGGCTAGGGATTTCGGTGGCCAAACCCACGGCAATGCCGCTGGCGCCGTTGAGCAAATTAAACGGCAGGCGCGCGGGCAACTGGCGCGGCTCCTGCGTAGAGCCGTCGTAGTTGGGCACGTAGTCGACCGTGCCTTCGTCGATTTCGTCGAGCAGCAGATTGGTGATGCGCGACAAACGGGCTTCGGTGTAACGCATGGCGGCGGCGCCATCACCATCACGGCTGCCAAAGTTGCCCTGGCCGTCGATCAGCGGGTAACGCTGGCTGAAGTCCTGCGCCATGCGCACCAGCGCGTCGTAGGCCGCCTGGTCGCCGTGCGGGTGGAAACGGCCCAACACGTCACCCACCACACGTGCGCTTTTCACCGGCTTGGCGCCGGTGGCGCCATTCGCGCCGCCAAAGCCTAGGCCCATGCGCGACATCGAATACAGGATGCGCCGCTGCACCGGCTTTTGACCATCGGTCACGTCCGGCAACGCACGGCCCTTGACCACACTCAGCGCGTATTCGAGGTAGGCGTTCTGCGCGTATTGCGCCAGGCTCAGGTTGCCGTCATCGTCCTGACCGTCGTCGTCCAGGTCTTGCGGCGGCAAGGGAGGTGCGGCGCCATCGGAAAGGTCATCAGGCGGTTCCGGGGGAAAACCCAGTGTGGATTGCTCACTCATGGTGGGAAAGAAATTTCAACAAAAGAGAGATTCAAAAAATGCGCGTGCACCTTGACCAGAAGACAAAGCGCACGTCATGTGCGATCGGGTGGCCCCAAACCAAGGGCTATGGAGGGGCAAAAATGAAGCAAGAAGTGCTGGTGAACGCCAATGGACTCGAAAGAATTTGACGCCTCACTCGTTGGCGACCAGGGTGCCCGCAGGCATGTTGCCACGCCCCACGGCGCCACCCAGCACGGCAGTGCCGCCGGTCAAACGTGCTTGCGGCGCGCGGCGACGCTGCTCCACCATGGCTTCCGGTGGGCGCAGGCCACCGTAGAGTGACAACACGGTTTTCACGTAAGCCTGGGTTTCCTTGTAATTGGGAATCTGGTTGCCGGCCCGCTGTACCGCCCCCTCACCCGCGTTGTAGGAGGCCACGGCCAGCGGCAACTGGCCCGGGAACATGGCAATCAGGTCGCGCAGATAACGTGCGCCGATGCGGATATTGGTTTTCGGGTCGGTGAGCTTTTGTTCTATGGTGGCATTGGCATCACCGACCAGGCCATAACGCTCGGCCGTGGCCGGCATGATCTGCATCAACCCCACAGCGCCCTTGGGCGACACGGCGCTGCTGTTGAACCCCGATTCGGCCACGATCAAGGCCTGCAGCAGCGCATAGTCGATGCGGTTCAGGCTGGCGGCTTCACGCAGGTGGTGCTTCACCAGCTTGTAGCTGGGCGAAATGTCAAAAAACGCCAGCAACTTGGCCGGCACCGTGGGCACGGTGACCGGGCGCGGGGTGTCCAGCGCGGTGTCAAAGCTGTCGTCGCCCTTGTAATAAAGCTCGTAACGGCTGTCGACCTGCTCGCTGGCAAAACGCACAACACCTTGCGGGTCGATGTAGCCCCATACGTCCGCCCAGGCTGAGTGCTGCGAAATCAATAGCAGCCCCGACATTGCCCAGTTGCGTAAAGTGCTCATTTCATCGACTCCTGCGTATCAGCGGATCAAATGTCGATTTCGACTGCATCACCATGCAGTTCCATCAACTCGCGCCGGGAAGCCGCCTCGCCCTTGCCCATCAGTTTGGTGATCAAGCGCTCGGTTTGCCCAAAGTCCACCCGGCCTAGCTGCACCGGCATCAGGCGGCGGGTGTCCGGGTTGAGGGTGGTGTCCCACAACTGCTCGGCGTTCATTTCACCCAAACCTTTGAATCGGCTGATGCTCCAGGCGCCTTCGCGGACACCTTCTTTGCGCAGCTTGTCGAGAATAGCGGTTAATTCGCCTTCGTCCAAGGCATAAGCCTTGGAAGCGGGCTTTTTGCCGCGCGCCGGAGCGTCGACACGGAACAGCGGCGGGCGGGCCACAAACACATGACCGGCCTCGATCAACTTGGGGAAATGGCGGAAGAACAGCGTCAGCAGCAGCACCTGGATGTGTGAGCCGTCCACGTCGGCATCGCTCAGGATGCAGACCTTGCCGTAGCGCAGGCCGCTCAGGTCGGGGCTGTCGTTGGGGCCATGCGGATCAACCCCTATGGCCACCGAGATGTCGTGGATTTCGGTGTTGGCGAACAGCCGGTCACGCTCCACCTCCCAGGTGTTGAGCACCTTGCCACGCAGCGGCAGAATCGCCTGGCATTCCTTGTCGCGGCCCATTTTGGCACTGCCGCCGGCCGAGTCGCCCTCGACCAGAAACACTTCGTTGTGCGCCAGATCGCGGCTTTCGCAATCGGTGAGTTTGCCGGGCAACACGGCCACGCCCGAGCCCTTGCGCTTCTCCACCTTTTGCCCGGCCTTCTGGCGGGTTTGCGCGGCCTTGATGGCCAGTTCGGCAAGTTTCTTGCCGTATTCGACGTGCTGGTTCAGCCACAGCTCCAGCGCCGGGCGTACGTAGCTGGACACCAGGCGCACGGCATCGCGTGAATTCAGCCGTTCCTTGATCTGGCCCTGGAATTGCGGGTCCAGCACCTTGGCCGACAACACATAACTGGCGCGCGCAAAAACGTCTTCGGGCAGCAGCTTCACACCTTTGGGCAGCAAGGAATGCAGCTCGATGAAGCTTTTGACCGCATTGAACAAACCGTCGCGCAGGCCGCTGTCGTGGGTGCCGCCAGCGCTGGTGGGAATCAGGTTGACATAGCTTTCGCGCACCGGCTGGCCGTCTTCCGTGAAGGCCACACACCAGGCGGCGCCTTCACCTTCGGCAAAACTCTCATGGCTATTGTCGGCAAAACCTTCACCTTCAAACAGCGGGATCACCGGGTCGCCATTAAGCGTCTGGCCCAGGTAGTCGCGCAGGCCGCCTTTGTAGAGCCAGGTCTGCACGTCGTTGGTTTTTTCGACCTTCAGCGTGACCGTGACGCCGGGCATCAGCACGGCCTTGCTACGCAGCAGGTGCATCAGCTCGGCCATGGGGTAGCTGGAAGATTCGAAATACTTGCCATCCGGCCAGGCGCGCACGGTGGTGCCGTTTTTACGGTCGCCTTCGCCGCTGCCATTGTTCGGGCGCACCACCAGCGGCTCGATCACATCGCCATCGGCAAACACCAGGCGGGCAACAGAACCTTCGCGGTAAGACGTGACCTCCAAGCGCTTGGACAGCGCGTTGGTGACACTCACGCCCACACCGTGCAGACCGCCCGAGAAGCTGTAGGCGCCACCCTTGCCCTTGTCGAACTTGCCGCCCGCGTGCAGGCGCGTGAACACCAGCTCGATCACGGGCGCTTTTTCTTCGGGGTGCATGCCGAAGGGAATGCCCCGGCCATCGTCTTCTATGCTCACCGAACCATCGGTGTGCAACGTGACCTTGATTTTTTTACCGTGGCCGGCCAGTGCCTCGTCGGCCGAGTTGTCTAGCACTTCCTGGATGACGTGCAGCGGGTTGTCGGTGCGGGTGTACATGCCCGGGCGCTGCTTGACGGGCTCCAGGCCCTTGAGCACACGGATAGAACCTTCGGAATAAGCCGGGTTGGCCGGGGTAGCGTTGGGAGGGGTGGTGGTTGCCATGCGAGGCATTCTAATCACAACTGTATGTAAAAACAGTTTCGGTCACACGCTCGGCGGCAAGCTCTGCCCGGGCAAACAGTCCAAGGGCTGTTGCCCGGCTGTAAACCAGGGTGCAGCAAATGCCCCGGCCAAGCGGATCTGGCCTGTAGTATCCACCTCCAGCCAATCCCCCTCGGGCAGGCCGATCACACGCATGTCGGGCCTGGCGCGCAGCAATTCGGCCAGGCGCTGGTTGCGTGTTTCACCCTGGTGGCCTGCGGGCAAGGCATTGTTGTAGTGCGGGTTGATCTGAAACGGCAGCAAGCCCAGCGCATCGAAGCCGCCGGGGTCGACGATGGGCATGTCGTTGGTGCTGCAAATGGTGGGGCAAGCCAGGTTGGCACCCGCACTCCAGCCCATATAGCCCGCCGCGCCGCTGCGCACCCGCTCGGCGATGGGGCCCAGCAAACCTTGCGCGCGGCAGTTCTTCAGCAACTGAAAAGTGTTGCCACCGCCCACCACAATGATTTCGGCCTGGGCTACAGCAGCCACCGGATCGTGCTGGGTGTGCAGGCCCACCAGGTCCCAAGCCAGCGGTGCCAGCGCATCGGCCACGGTTTGGGTGTAAGTGTCCCAGTCTATGGTCACACCGGCATAGGGCACAAAGACCGCGCGGCGGCGCCCTGCAAACATGGCGCGCGCCGGCGCAATGGCCTGGGGCAAATACTCGCCATTGGGCGTACGGGAATTACTCAATAACAACAGGCGCATCAGGGTGTTCCGAGGTTTCAAAGATGAAGATCAATTGTGGCCGGAAGCCAAGCTGCGATTGTGAATGCCCCAGCCAGCAAAAACCGGCAGCTTTACGTACACTGCCCACCTGCCGCCAAGAGGGTGCCAAGCGAAACAACAGAGGCCACACCCCAGCCCACCGCCGCATGCCGGCCCCCATCCGCATGCGCCGCGCCCCGAGACAAAACCCAAGACCACAACAACCATGTCCACCGCCACCCCCCAACGCCTTTCCATGCAGCAGGTTCTGATCTGCGGCGCCTTCATCGTCACCCTTTCCATGGGCATTCGCCACGGCTTTGGCCTGTGGCTGCAGCCCATCACGCAAGAGCGCGGCTGGACGCGTGAAACCTTTGCCTTTGCCATTGCCATCCAAAACCTGGCCTGGGGTGTGGCCGGCATTTTTGCGGGCATGCTGGCCGACAAAGTCGGCGCCTTCAAGGTCATACTGATCGGCACGGTTTGTTATGCGCTCGGCCTGTTTGGCATGGCGCATGCACCTACCCCGCTGCTGTTCACCATCTCCGCCGGGCTGTTGATCGGCATCGCGCAGGCCGGCACCACGTATTCGGTGGTCTACGGCGTCATAGGGCGCAACATCCCGGCCGAAAAGCGCTCGTGGGCCATGGGCATTGCCGCTGCGGCAGGTTCGTTTGGCCAATTTTTGATGGTGCCTACCGAAGGTTTCCTGATCAGCCACTTCGGCTGGCAGCAAGCCTTGGTGCTGCTGGGCTTTGCCGCCTTGTTCATCATTCCCATGGGCTGGGGCCTGCGTGAGCCCAGCTTCAACGGTGCCACACCGGTACGGCGCGAGCAAACGGTGATGCAGGCGCTGCGCGAAGCGCTCAAATACCCGAGCTTTCAGTTGCTGATGGCGGGCTACTTTGTCTGCGGCTTCCAGGTGGTGTTCATAGGCGTACACATGCCCAGCTATTTAAAGGACAAAGGTTTGTCGCCCGAAGTCGCCAGCTACGCGCTGGCGTTGATCGGCCTGTGCAACGTGTTTGGCACCTACATCGCCGGCACCCTGGGCCAACGCATGGCCAAGACACGCATCCTGGCCTTCATCTACTTTGCGCGGGCCGTGGTCATCAGTGTGTTCCTGTGGGCGCCGCTGTCGCCCATGAGCGTCTACATCTTCGCCTCGTTGATGGGCCTGCTGTGGCTGTCCACCGTGCCGCCCACGAATGCCGTGGTGGCGCAGATTTTTGGCGTGCAGCATTTGTCCATGCTCAGCGGCTTTGTGTTCTTCAGCCACCAGATCGGCTCGTTCATGGGTGTGTGGCTGGGCGGTTTCCTCTACGACCGCACCGGCAGCTATGACGTGGTATGGCTGATCGCCATCGCGCTGGGCGTGTTTGCCGGTCTTGTGAATTTGCCGGTCAAAGAAGGCGCCATCACACGCCGCCCAGCCATGGCAGGTTGAACAGCGCCGCCGCCCGCATTAAAGTGATCACATGAAGCTTCGCCTAGCCACCACCCTCGCCTACGCCGCCGCACTGGCTGTGCTGGCGGCGGTGTTCACGCTTTACGAGCGTCCAGAGTTTCTGGTGTCCTTGGCCGACCAGCTTTGGGCCTGCTTCTAGCCCACCTCTTGTTTTCAAGCCGAATCGCCACTTCAGGTATTTGGCATCAGCGCGAGCAGCTACGTTTTGCATAGCAATCCTTTCGATACCCTGCATCCCCCTTCCGCCTGGGTGCAACGCTGGACCCACCTGATCCCCACCGCCAGCCAGGTGCTCGACGTCGCCTGCGGCCCAGGCCGGCACATGGTTTGGCTGGCCAGCCAAGGTTATGCGGTCACGGGTGTGGATCAATCCGCCGAGGCCTTGGCCAGCGCACAAGCCCAAGCGACCGCCGCTCAAACCAGTGCCAGCGTGGATTCCGTTCGCACGCTTCAAGCGGACATAGAAAACGGCCCCTGGCCGTTCGCCGGCCAGCAATTTGCCGCCGTGGTGGTCACCAACTACCTTTGGCGCCCGCTGCTGCCACAACTCCTGGCCAGCCTGGCGCCGGGCGGCGTCTTGATCTACGAGACTTTTGCCAGCGGCAACGAAACCATAGGCAAACCCTCGCGCCCGGACTTCCTGCTGCAAACCGGCGAACTGCTGCGGGTCTGCGCCGCGCTGAGGGTGGTCGCCTTTGAAGACGGCTTTGAAGCCGAGCCCGCGCGTTTTGTGCAGCGCATCGCCGCCATCGCAGCGGCTGTGGACGCTGCAGACGGACCAGCACGCCATCACCTGCGCAGGTAAAGCTTTGGCGAAGCAGGCAAACCCTGAGTCGAATTGCCGCAGGCGACTCTAGAGCACTTGCCGCTCTGGGTAGAATGCGCCTTTCTCTCGCTTGAGACTACGGACATGACACCCATTACTGGCAGCATCGTGGCGCTCGTCACCCCGATGCACGAAGACGGCAGCGTGGACTACCCCACCCTGCGCAGCTTGATCGACTGGCACATCACCGAGGGTACCGACTGCATTGGCGTGGTCGGCACGACCGGCGAATCCCCTACCGTCAATGTGGACGAACACTGCGAAATCATTCGCGTGTCGGTTGAACAAGCCAAAAAACACACGGCGCGCCACGTGCCCATCATGGCCGGCTGTGGTGCCAACTCGACGGCGGAAGCCATAGAACTGGCCAAGTTCGCCAAAAAGGTCGGCGCCGACTGCCAATTGCAAGTTGTGCCCTACTACAACAAGCCGACGCAAGAAGGCCAGTACCTGCACTTCAAAGCCATCGCCGAAGCCGTGGGTGACCTGCCTGTCATTCTGTACAACGTGCCCGGCCGCACGGTGGCCGATATGGCGCACGACACCGTGTTGCGCCTGGCGCAGGTGCCCGGCATCGTTGGCATCAAGGAAGCCACCGGCAACATCGAACGCGCGCAGTGGCTGATCCGCGACGTGCCCAAGGGTTTCGCCGTCTATTCGGGTGATGATCCTACCGCCGTCGCGCTGATGCTTTGCGGTGGTCAGGGCAACGTCAGCGTCACCGCCAACGTCGCGCCGCGCCTGATGCACGAACTGTGTGTAGCCGCCATCGCTGGCGATGCACGCCGTGCCATGGAAATCCAGCGCAAGCTGATGCCGGTGCACAAGAACTTGTTCGTTGAAGCCAACCCCATTCCCGTGAAGTGGGCCATGCAGCGTATGCAGCGTTGCGGCGGAACCATGCGCTTGCCCATGACTCCACTCAGCACCGCCAACGAGGCGGTTGTGGAAAGCGCCCTACGCAGCGCCGGCCTGATTTAAACAGCGCCTCATCAGAACCCCTTAGGACGATTACGTGAAGCAATTTGCAAGACTCGGTTTGGTTGGCTTGGCCGCTTTGGCCCTCACCGCATGTTCGGTGCTCGAAGGCGAAAAGATCGACTACAAGAGTGCGGCCAAGGGCCCCACGCTGGATATCCCTCCAGATCTGTCTCAACTCACCCGCGACACCCGCTACGTGGTGCCTGGCAGCCCCATCACCGCCAGCAACTACCGCATCGGCCAGGCTGCGCCCAAGTCGCCCACGGCTGCCACCGCCATTGGCGACGTGCGCATCGAGCGTGAAGGCACGCAGCGCTGGCTGGTGATAGACCGCCCCGCCGATCAACTCTGGGGCCCGGTACGCGACTTCTGGCAAGAAAGCGGTTTCCAATTGACGCAAGACAGCGAAACGCTGGGCATCATGGAAACCGATTGGGCGGAAAACCGTGCCAAGTTGCCGCAGGACTTCATCCGCAACTCCATCGGCAAGGTATTTGACTCGCTGTACTCCACGGGTGAACGTGACCGCTTCCGCACCCGCCTTGAGCGGCGCGCGAATGGCGGCACCGAGATCTACGTCAGCCACCGCGGCATGATAGAGGTGTACAACAGCGCGCAGAAAGACCAGACCGTTTGGCAACCGCGCCCGGCCGACCCCGAACTCGAAGCCGAGTTCCTGCGTCGCCTGATGGTGCGCCTGGGCAGCACACCAGCCCAAGCCAGTGCCGCCGTGGCCGGCCTGCCCCAGACCCAAGCGACTGCGCGTGTCAGCACCGTGGGCAACCAGCCCGTGGTGCAACTCGACGACAACTTCGACCGCGCCTGGCGCCGTGTCGGCCTGACACTGGACCGTACCGGCTTCACCGTGGAAGACCGCGACCGCACCCAAGGCCTGTACTTCGTGCGCTACGTGTCGCCGTCGGACAAAAAAGAGCCCGGCTTCTTTGCCAACCTGTTCAGCTCCAGCAAGGCCGTGCCGCCGCAGAAGTACCGTATCGCGGTGCGCAGCCAAGGCACGGCAACCATGGTGTCGGTGCTCAACGCCGAAGGCGCTGCCGATTCGTCGGACAACGCACGCCGCATCGTGCAAGTCATTGCCGACGATCTGAAGTAAGTTAACAAGCGGTTCGTTTTCAAGAGGATTCCCGCTGTGCTGCGGTTCAAGAACCTGGGCAGCGGGAGCACCGGCAACGCCACGGTGGTGGAAGCCAGCGATGGCCTGCACACCAGCCGCCTGCTCGTCGACTGCGGCCTGGGCATTCGCACCATCGCCCAGCGCCTGGGCCAAGCCGGGCTCGCGCCTCAGCTGCTCGACGGCATCTTCATCACCCACGAACACAGCGACCACATTGGTTGCGTGCAAAAACTGGCGCGCAGCCACCGCATCCCGGTGTGGATGAGCGCTGGCACCCACCAGGGCATGGCGCAGGCCGACTTTGACGGCCTGTTGCACACCGTGGCCGATAACGACGTGGTGGCCCTGGGCGCGCTGCAGTTCACACCCTTTGCCGTGCCGCACGATGCGCGCGAGCCCTTGCAACTCACCTGCACCGATGGCGCCAACCGGCTGGGCATACTGACCGACCTGGGCCACGCCGACCTCAACGTGATGCAGCACCTGACGGGCTGCCACGCGTTATTGCTGGAATGCAACCACGACCCGGCCCTGCTCAGCCACTCCAGCTACCCGGCCTTCCTGAAACGGCGTATCAGCGGGCCCTACGGCCACCTGGACAATCTGGCCGCCGCCAGCATCGCAGCGGCCGCAGCAGCAGCTGGCGCCCGGCAAATTGTGGCGGCCCATTTGAGCCGGCAGAACAACCGGCCCGATCTGGCGCTTCAAGCCCTGGCCGAAGCGCCAGGCTGCGCTCAACTGGCGTTGTCGGTGGCCGATCCACAAAGCGGCTCCGACTGGTTCATCGTCTAGCCGACCACAACACTGCGGCGGCGTCATCTATGCTGGATTCTTCAGGACTTGAAGAACGCCAGGAGGTCGGCGTTGATCACCTCAGGGTGGGTGGTGAACATGCCGTGCGGGTAACCGGCGTAAACCTTCAGCGTGCCCTTCTTCAACAGTTTCACAGCCAGCTCCGCCGAATCGGCGATGGGCACGATCTGGTCGTCGTCGCCGTGCATCACCAGCGTGGGCACGTCTATCTTCTTCAGGTCTTCGGTGAAGTCGGTTTCTGAAAAGGCTTTCACACAATCATATTGGCTCTTCACCGAACCCAGCATGCCCTGCAGCCACCATTTCTCGCGCACACCTTCGAGCACCTTGGCTCCGGGCCGGTTAAAGCCGTAGAACGGCATGGTGATGTCTTTGTAGAAGTCGGGGCGGTTGTTGGCCACACCGGCACGAATGCCATCAAACACCTCCATCGGCAGGCCACCGGGGTTGGCTTCGGTCTTCAGCATGATGGGGGGCACGGCGCTCATCAGCACGGCCTTGGCCACACGCTTGCCGCCATGGCGCGCGATGTAGTGCGCCACCTCACCGCCGCCGGTGGAATGGCCGACGTGGATGGCGTTCTTCAGGTCCAGCGCTTCGGTGAGCGCGGCCAGGTCATCGGCATAGTGGTCCATGTCGTTGCCTTCCCAGGTTTGGCTGGAGCGGCCGTGGCCTCGGCGGTCGTGGGCGATGACGCGGTAACCTTGCTGCAGGAAATAAAGCATCTGGATGTCCCAATCGTCGGCGGTCAGCGGCCAGCCGTGCGAGAACACGATGGGCTGGGCCGACTTGTCGCCCCAGTCCTTGTAGAAAATGTCAACGCCGTCTTTGGTCTTGATGGTGCTCATGGAGTGATTCCTTGATCGGTTGGGACGCTTGATGCCTGATCACAGGCGGGAGTTACAGCGGATGCTGTGGAAACTTAATCCTCGCGAAAAGCCGCACCGCTGGCCATGTGCAGCGCGGTACGCACCGCAATCCACAACACGATGCCATTGGCCACGGCCAATGCGACGAACGCAATCACCTGGGTGTAGACGGAGGGCCGGGCATGGAAGAAGGCAATCGAAGCCCCGGCCCAGCCATCGGCCGGAAACGTCATGGCCCACCAGCTCATGAAGAACGGACCGTGCGCCACATGGCGCCACAGCGTGGCCAGCAGAATGGCGATGAACAGCGCCAGGCAGTAGAGGATGTCGCCCAGCGCGCCGGCCTGCCCGCCGGTGAACGCCAGGTAGGCCGACAAGCCAATCGACGGCGGCGCCAGCAGGATGAACAGCGTGGGCATGCTGCGCTGGCTCATCACCGGCACAAACAACACGCGGTGCAGCACGATAGTGAAAAACGCCAGCCAGAAGATCAGGCCGACCGAGAAGAAGAACCAGCTGATCTCGACATAACCCAAGGGCACGCCGCCCACGGGTACCAGAATGTTGCCGACCACGGGAATGAACCAGGCCGGAGTGAGCACACTTTCATCCTGCGCATGCAGAATCCAGCGCCGAATCAAGGTGACGGCCAGCACAAAATGCATCACCGCACCGGCCCACCACAACCCATGGGCCACGGGCAATGCGTAGGCACGCAAACCTATGGACAACACCACCATAGACACCGATACCGCCGGAAAGAAACTGGAACGCACGGGGTGTGCAAACTCTTGCGCCACCTCGGCAAAACAAAAGCCGAGTTTGGCCAGATGGGCCAGCACCAGCGCGCAAAAAATCAGCACCGCCAGCGCCAGCAGGACCTGGCTGATCCACAGCGGCGCGCCCAGCACACGATGCGCGGCACCCCAGGCGTTGGACAAGCCGCCAATGCCCATCACCATGCCAAACATGGCAATAGACAGCCTTGCGAGAACAGGCTTTTCGGCCATAGGCTCCTGGCTTGCCTGCGCCGCAGCAGTGGTTTCACTCATGGCGCGGCCCCAGCATCAGTGTGGGTTGGTGGCTTGCCGTGTTTCAAGTCCAGTGCCAGGTAGTGGTGCACCACCGGCTTGTCCGGCCCGGTGTGGTAACGCAACACATCGCCTTGCAGGTCGGCATCGGCCTTGGACACCCGTTGGTGTTGGCGCAAGTGCTCGGCCCAGGACTCGACCATGAACCACTCGACCACCAGGCCGCTTTGCCCGGTGTGCTCGGCCACGCCCCAGGCGTAGGCGCCATCGCGTCGGCGCTCCTGCTCCAGATGGCGCATGGCGTACAGGAAACCGGGAAGATCCTTCTTCGCGATCTGGTATTCGATCTGCACCAGCACCGGCCCGCGGTCATGCGCCGGGGGTGTCGTCAGCATGGGCTCAGGCCAATGATTGGAAGGCTGCAGATCGGCCTCGCCGGTGGGTAATTTGACGCGGTCGAAGATGAATGCCACCAGCACCAAACCAGCTCCGCCCAGCAGCAAGGTGCTGGGAATGCCGATCTCTTGCGCCACCAGGCCCCAGCACAAGCTGCCGGCGGCCATGGCACCGTTGAACACCATCAGGTAGATCGCCAGCCCGCGGCCGCGCACCCAGTTGGGCAACACCGCCTGCGCCACACCGTTGAAGGTGGTGAGCGAAATGATCCAGCCCGCGCCCAGCGCCAGCATCAGCAGCACCGCCAGCCACTGGGGTGGCGCCAGCGCCAGCAAACCCATCACAGCGGCGCTGAGCAGCGAAGCCGTGAGCACCAGCCCATCGGCGTTCAGCCGCAGCCGCAGCTTGGGCAACAGCAAGGCGCCGAGTATCGCCCCTGCCCCCACGGCCCCAAGCATCACACCATAGAACCCTGCCGTGCCGCCCAGCATGCGCCGCGACACCAATGGCAACAGTGCCCACACCGAGCTGGCAAACAGGAAGAACACCGCCGCGCGCAACAACACCACGTGTAATTCGCGGCTGGCACGCGCATAACGCAAGCCCGCACGGAACGCACCGAAAAACTGCTCGGATAAACCGGTGTCCACCGCCGGCGGCCTGCGCCACCACAGCAACGCCGCGATGACGAACACATAACTCAGCACATCGGCCCCGTAGGCCATGGAGGCCCCAAAGCTGGCCAGCAGTACACCGCCCAGCGCCGGACCAATGGCACGCGCCACGTTCACGCCCAAGGAGTTCAATGCCACGGCGTTCTTCAAGTCCTTGCGCGGCACCAGCTCGGGCACGATGGACTGCCAGGTCGGCCCCATCAACGCGGCGCCAATGCCGCCGACAAAGGTCAACGCCACCAGGTACTCCACGGTGACTGCATTGGTCTTCGACAAGTAGAGCAAAGTGCCGCTGACCGCCGCCAGCAAAATCTGCACGGCAATGAGGAAGCGGCGGCGATCCAGAATGTCGGACAACACCCCTGCGGGAATCGCCAGCAGAAAAATCGGCAAGGTCGCAGCGGTCTGGATCAACGACACCGCTGCCGGACTGGCCGACAATTCGGTGACCATCCACGAACTGGCCACATCACGCATGAAGCTGCCGATGTTGCCCAGCACCGTGGCCACCCACAACACGGCAAACACCGGCTGCGCCAGCGGTGCAAAACTGCTGCTTGCGGGCGTGGCCGCATGGGCATTGGGGTTGGAATGTGGGTCAGGCGCCATGGCCCCCTCCTAGATCAATCCAGGCCACCAGCAAGAAGCCACCGGCCAGGCCCCAGTGTTCGAAGAAGGCATTCGCCACGGCGAGGCGTTTGGACTTGGGGGCACTCCAAAAGCGGTCGGCCAAAAAGTTGGCCATCACGGTGAAACCGGCCAAGGCCAAGGCGCCGAGCCAGCGGTGGTAACCCGTGAGTATCATGGCCGACGCCGCAAACTCCATGACGATGGTGCTGACCGCCAACGGCGCGGCTGGGCGCAGGCCGAAGTGATGCATCTCCATCACCGCTGCCTTGAAGTTGCGGGCCTTGTCGAAAGCGCCTTGCAGATAGGCCGCGCAGAGAAACAGCAGCGCCAACCAATGCACCCAGGGCGCAATAAAACCCAAACGAAGCTGTTCCATCAAACCGCCCAGCAGGCACAGCCCAGGGCGCCCCAGAAACTCTTCAGATCGGCGATGGGCAGCTTGCTGCTCCAGGCGGTGGCGTGTTGGTGGCCGTGCATATTGCAATCGTTGGCGCAGGCGCAAGCGGCTGCCGCCTGGCGCAGCGTGGCCTGCAGCGGCGCACCTTGTTCGCCCCATGCCGCGTAGCCGCCAAAGCGGCGCACCGGCGACCAATCGGGCATGGCCAGGGGTGGCGCACTGTCGTCATGCGGCGCAAAGTCGCCGGCACCGTAGACCACTTTGCCGCCGACCACGGTGAGCAGTGCGGTGGTATCGGCAATGTCGGATTCGGCGCAGGCAAAGAAGTCGCGGTCAGGCACCACCAGATCGGCAAACTGGCCAACTTCTATGCGGCCCTTCTTACCCACTTCATTGCTGAACCAGGTGACGTTTTCGGTCCACATGCGCAGTGCGGCTTCACGATCGAGGCAATTGCGCTGCGGCGTGATCTGCAGGCCGCCCACGGTCTTGCCGGTGATGAGCCACGACAAGGAAACCCAGGGGTTGTACGACGCCACACGCGTGGCATCGGTGCCGGCCGAAACGTTCACACCCTTCTCCAACATACGCTTCACCGGCGGCGTGGCCTCGGCCGCGCCATGGCCGTAGCGTTCCACAAAGTACTCGCCCTGGTAGGCCATGCGGTGCTGCACCGCGATGCCACCACCCAGCGCAGCGATGCGGTCGATCGACTGTTCAGAAATGGTTTCGCAGTGGTCGAAAAACCAGTTCAGACCTTGCAGCGGCACTTCCTGGTTCACACGCTCAAACACGTCGAGTGCACGGCTGATGGTTTCGTCGTAGGTGGCATGCAAGCGCCACGGCCAGCGGTTCTGCGCCAGCAAGCGCACCACCTCTTCCAGCTCACCTTCCATCTCGGGGCCCATGTCGGGGCGCGGTTGGCGGAAGTCTTCGAAGTCGGCGGCCGAAAACACCAACATCTCGCCCGCACCGTTGTGGCGGAAGTAATCGGTGCCCTGTTTGTACTGCGAGGTGGCCGTCCAGTTGAGGAAGTCTTCCTTCTCCTTTTTCGGCTTTTGCGTGAACAGGTTGTAGGCCAAGCGTATGGTGAGCTGGTTGGCATCGGCCAGCTCCTGGATCACCTTGTAGTCGTCTGGGTAGTTCTGGAAACCGCCGCCGGCATCGATGGCACCGGTCACCCCCAGGCGGTTCAACTCGCGCATGAAGTGGCGCGTAGAGTTGAGTTGGTATTCGTACGGCAGCTTGGGACCCTTGGCCAACGTGGCGTACAGAATTGACGCGTTGGGTTTGGCCAGCAGCAAACCCGTGGGGTTGCCCGCGCTGTCGCGCACAATTTCGCCACCGGGCGGTGGCGGTGTGTCCTTGGTATAGCCCACGGCGCGCATGGCAGCACCGTTGAGCAAGGCGCGGTCGTAAAGATGCAGCAAGAACACCGGGGTGTCGGGCGCCACGGCGTTCAGCTCATCAATGGTGGGCAAGCGTTTCTCGGCAAACTGGTGCTCGGTAAAACCACCAACCACACGCACCCATTGGGGCGCAGGCGTGATGGCCACCTGGCGCTTGAGCATGCCCATGGCGTCGGCCAGGCTCTTCACGCCATCCCAGCGCAACTCCAGGTTGAAGTTCAGCCCACCACGGATGATGTGCAGGTGGTTGTCGATCAACCCGGGCAACACGCGGCGGCCGCGCAGGTCGATGAGTTTGGTATCCGCCCCCGCCAATGCCATCACTTCCTGGTCGTGGCCCACGCGCACGAAGCGGCCGTTTTGAATGGCGACAGCGCTGGCCGTTGGGTTGGCACGGTCTAGCGTGGTGAACAGGCCACGGTGCAGGATGAGTTCGGGGGTGGTGCGTTCAGCCATGGTGCGTCTTCTGAAGATTTGCAGTTGAGAAAGGCTCTGCCGCCAGGGGAGCAGAGCCCGGGTACGTCTAGCGTACCGAGTGTTCAGCCTTCGTGTGCGCCGAACATGGTCTTGGCATAGGTGATGCCGATACCGTAGCCGCCACCAAACTTCTTGGCGATGCCGGTGGTCATGTCATAAGAATCGGTACGCGCCCAATCGCGTTGCATTTCCAGCAGGTATTGCAGCGAGGTCATGGGTTGGGCACCGGCCTGGATCATGCGCTCCATGGCACGGGTATGGGCTTCGGCAGAGATATCGCCACAGGCATCGGCGATCACGAAGACTTCAAAGCCTTGGTCGATAGCCGACAGCGCTGGCCCGACGATGCAGACGCTGGTCCACAGGCCGGCCAAGACAATGCGGGTCTTGCCGATTTCGTTGATGCGCTTGATGACGGCGGCATCTTCCCAGGTGTTCATCGAGGTGCGGTCCAGCAACGCCTGGCCAGGAAACGGTGCAGTGACTTCATCGAACATAGGGCCGGAGAAGCTCTTGGCGGCAACCGTGGTCAAAATGGTGGAGGCACCAAAACCGGCCGCCGCGCTGGCCACCAGGCCTGCGTTGGAGCGCAGCAGCACCGGGTCTATGGAGTTGGTGGCAAAAGCCATTTGCGATTGGAAGTCGATCAAAACCAGGGTGTGGTCTTTGGGGGTCAGCAGCTTGGCGCCTGGGGTGGCGGTTGCGGTGATGGGCATGGAAAACTCCTCGGAATAAAGGACCTGGCCATGTAGCGGCCAAAAGAGACCACCGCTCGGCGAGCGGCGGCAGACCATGAGACAACACATATGGCCGCAGACACGCGGTACCGGCCAATGCGCTCTCAGGGAGCTTTCCGCATGATCAGGGAAATCACCAATATGGCAAACACCAGAAGGGTGTGCCTCGAATCCCTCTTTCGAGAGGCTCTATCGCGTCGCGCCGAAAAATGGCGCAGCCTGTGCCGCCAACTATGCCGCCAAATCAGGCCATCTGGCGGCGCCAGTTGCCGGGCGGTGTCCCCACTGCTTGGGCGAACACCCGCGTGAAATGGCTTTGATCGGCAAAGCCACACGCCACCGCAATCTCTGCCAAGGATTGCCCCGTAAGCATCAGCAAACTTTTCGCCATGTCTATGCGTTGGATTTGCAGCCACTGGTGTGGCGTTTGACCCGTGGTCGCACGGAAGGCTTTGGCGAAATGGCTGCGCGAAAGCCCACAGGCCTCGGCCACCTCTTCGATGGTGATGTCGCCATCCATCTGGCTACGCAACATCTCTTTGGCACGTACTTCATGCAGCCGCGACATTTGCCGCCGACGGGGGCTTTCCGATAGCGCCACGCAACCGTATTTGTCAAAAAGATGGGTACCAATGACCCCGCTGAGTTGGTCCACAAACAAAGCGCTGGCCTCATGCGGGCGCTCAAGTGCGGGCGCCAATGCCAAGGCCAGATGGGCCAATACCGGGTCTTGCAGGCCAGTGACATTGGTCAGCCGGGCTCCAGCGCCCCTGCCATCATGGGCGCGTGCAAAAAAATCCCGCGGCATCTCCATCAACAGAAAGTCGAACGGACCGGTGAGATCGGCACGGTAGTCTTCCGCAAAATCGCGTATGTACACCGAGCCCGCCCCGAAATCATGTAGCGCCGCCTGACGCCCATGAAAAATCTTGCGTTGACTGCGCCCCATCGAAATACCGATCAAGAAACCGCGCCCACTGCCTGGTGTGGACACCTGGCTCACGCTGGCCATCTCTTTTTTCTTGCGGTAGAAGAGAACCCCGCCACCGGCCAACTCCTGATCCTGAAAAAGATTGCTCGCGGGGCAGCCCAGCGAGTCTGCAGCCTTTTGGAGAGGCAGTTTTGAAGGCGGTGTTGAAGGGACTGGAGAAGGAAATAGCATGGATCGTTTCCGTTCAGTTGTTCGCGGGCGGCGCTGTCTCGCAAACCGATGGCCGCGTATTTTTGCACCGCAACATCAGAACCACAAGTGCTGGTCAATGGGATGACACCGCCCGCTCCCCGGCGTCGCGGCGGCAAAGGTTTCAGCGCGGCAAGACCGCGCCTGGCACACAGCGAGACCGCATCTTCGACCTCAAGAGGAAGTCACCACCCACACCACGGGCCGGGGGAACCACAGGCAGCCGCTTGGACGTGACAGAGCAAAGTGCCGGGAAGCCCGGCGCAGCCATACCCACAAGGTCTACGCCAACCACATGACGACGATCAAGGCGGAATGAAGCCGTCGTTTCAGATGATGATTTGGGCGGCATCTCGACGAGCTAGACGTCGATGATTCCGCGTTTGAGCCCCAAGGTAACAGCGTGGGTTCTGTCATTTGCACAGAGTTTGGCGAGGATATTTTTAACGTGGCTTTTCACCGTGCCTTCGGTGATGTCCAGCTCGCGTGCCACCGATTTATTGCCGAGTCCACTGGCAATAGACTCCAACACCCGCACCTCACGAGAACTCAGTGCATCGGCGGAACTATAGCGAGCCAATTCCATCGCCACAGCCGGGCTGATGTGGATGTGTCCCTGTGCCACTGCCCGGATGGCATCGAGCAATTCGGTACGCACAAGGCTCTTGAGCAGATAGGCCCGCGCACCCGCCTTCAGTGCGCGCTGCGCCAGCACGTCGCCAGAGTAAGTGGTGAGCAGCAGAACACGTGCCTGCGGGAACTCACGGCGGATGGCCACCAAGGCTTCCAGGCCATTCATCACTGGCATTTGAATGTCCATCAGCACCACGCTGGGCTGCAACAAACGGTACTTCTCTACCGCTTCGCGCCCATCCGCAGCTTCGCCTACAAGCACCATGTCGGCAGCGGAGGCAAGCAGTCCGGCAACACCATCGCGGATCAGCGGATGGTCGTCGACAGATAACACGCGGATACGCTCGGGGATTGGGTTCAAGGGGCGCTCCTCGCGGCTTGGACAAGAAAATTCGATCGAGCGCGCGCCAACCAAGGAAGCCGGACCGCAGAGACAGTGGTGAACAATTTGCTTGGCACCATCAGGCTCACCGTCGTGCCTTCACCGGGTGTGCTGTGGACCGCCACATCCCCACCAAAGCTTGCGGCACGTTCCTTCATACCTTGAATGCCCCAGTGCCCTATCCTGCGCTTCTGGCTTATGACCTCGGTTGACATGCCTATGCCATCATCCCGCACATAGATCAGAAAGCTTGGATCGGTATAGTGGATCTCGACATCGATGTGCCGCGCCTGCGCATGGTGAAAGGCGTTGCGCACGGCCTCGCGCACGATGCAGTAAATGTCTTCGTGGATCAACTGATCGAACCGGCGCGCCTCACCTGACTCGACCACGCTGAACACCGGCAGACACACCTCAACGCAACCCAGCTGCAGGTCTTGCGCCAGTGCCGCCACCGACTGCACCAAGTCCCTCTCGGCGTCTGGGGCGCCGCGCAACTGCTGAATCGCCCGGCGCGCCTCATTCATCGCGTTGTCCCCGCGGGTCAACGTGCCGTCTATCATCTCGGCCGCCTCGGCCGGCGAGTTTGGCAACACGTTGCGGGCGGCCTGCAAGCGAAACATCAAGCCGTGAAAACTCTGCAGCAGCGAGTCGTGCAGTTCGCGTGCGATCCGGTTGCGCTCCCCTATACGCACCGCAATCCGCATCTCGTGTTGCACCCGGCGTCTGCGCAGCCAGTAAGTGCGCAGTCCTATGCCGAGCGAGAGCAGCATGCCCAGCACCAGCGCATGCAACCAATCCGAAAACAACCAGGCCGGCAAGACCAGCAGCCGCTCGCCGGTCTGCGCCTTATGCAATGTGGCCGTGTTCAGCGGCGCGGCGTCGAACCGGTGTGCCGCAGACATCTGCAGGGGTGCTGGTGTTGCATCGGAAACGGCCTGGACCATCGGCCCAGGCGCCAAAGCTTGCGGCAAGTGGGATCCAAGCACTGGGGCCAGGGGTTCTGCGCGGAGCTGCGGGCTGGTACTGGCAAGCGCCAACAAAAGCAGCGCGGCAACCCGCAAGCCAGGCCGGCACACACGCGCAAACGCCATGAACGTGCAGCCAGGCAAAGGGCGGCGCTGCAAGGTCAAGGGCGACAAGGGTTGTGGCGTCGGAAATTGGTTCATCGGTGAAGGGCATCTGATAACTTGTCCGGCCAAACAGAACCATGGCCTCATCAGCGGGCGGTGCCCGGACTTGGTCTGTTGACGACGAAAACTCACCGTTTACATGCCCTACGTTACGACCCAAGGCCTAAGCTTGATAGACGTTTTGTGTCATTTTTTGAATGTTTCGACGGCCTGCGACCCTAGGATGAAGCTGGCTCTTGAACAAAAAAAATGCCGATGCCCCGAATCCGGAGGGAGCCAAGCCGCTTGAAACCTGTTCAATGCCTTTTCGAGGTCAGGTTGCCCCCTGGGGCTGGCACTTCAAACCACGTCCCCAGGCGTTGCGCACTTGGCTCATACACAGGCATGACCTGCAGCGCGCCTTGACGGACACAGTTTGCAGTGCATGCGTGATCCCCGAAAAGACATTGGACCGGTTCTGAGAGAGACCGTTTGCGCCAGTGAACTCATCTTGATGCAACTCCCCCGGTCTCGCAGCATCTTCTGCACGCAACCCCATTGTTGGTCCGAAAGCTTAGGGATTCAGGGTCACTGGCATTCGAAAACTTGAAGGGTGTTTGCTTGACCAGTTGAAGCCACTCCATGATCCAGACGGCTGACTCAGGCACCTCGGCTGGACCGTGACCGTTTACAACGCCGCCGAGGCGCGCCCTAAACTCATACACCCGTTCTGCATGCGGCCCCTCCCGGGCATTCTTTCCCTGAAGGCCCGCAACATCGTGGGCTACACCCTCTGCAGCGCCTTATGCACTTGCCGGTGGTGCTGTTCCTGTTGTGGATGTTTGCCCTGCCCCTTGAGTATCATCCCGCCGGTCTCCCCATGATGGATAGTCGCCAAGCGCTGCTCGGTCAGCGTGCCTATGCCCGCCAAGCCTACTGCGTCGGATGGTGCATCAAACCCAAGAGAGCATTCAGGCAAACGCCATGGTGCGAACATCCTCGGCGATGTCGAGCTTGGCCTCGGTTGCCGCCAGCACTTGCTCGACGCTGACGCCTGGCGCCGTCTCGATCAGCCGCAGCCGCCCGCCTTGGTGCGCAATGACGGCCAAGTCCGTGACCACCAGGTCCACCGGCCGCGCCGAGGTGAGTGGCAACCCGCAGCGTTCAACAATCTTCGCCTTGCCCTTGGCTGTGTGCTGCATCGCCACCACAACGCGCCGTGCACCCGTAGCGAGATCCATCGCGCCCCCCATGCCGGGCACCATCTTGCCCGGAATCATCCAGTTGGCGAGAAGGCCCTGAGCGTCCACCTGCAGGCCGCCGAGCACGGTCATGTCGACATGCCCGCCTCGGATCAGGCCAAAGGAGATCGCGCTGTCGAAGGTGCAGGCACCGGGAATGGCGGTGACCGGGCGCCCGCCGGCGTCGGTGAGCCGCGCCTGCGTCAGTGGCCCGTCCGGGATCGGACCGGTGCCGATCAAGCCGTTCTCGGACTGGAAGAACACGTGCATGCCGGGCGGCACATAACCCGCCACGAGCGTCGGGATGCCTATGCCCAGGTTGACCAGCATGCCGTCCTTCAGTTCGAGCGCAATGCGCCGGGCGATGACTGTCTGAGCGTCCATGATCAGCCCTTTCCGACCAGGTAATCGACCAGCACGGCCGGAGTGACCACGTGGTCGGGCGACACCATGCCCACCGGCACGATTTGCTCGACGTCGGCAATAACAGTCTTGCCGGCCATCGCCATCACCGGGTTGAAGTTGCGCGCGGTCAGCGCGTAAACGAGATTGCCCAGGTAGTCGGCCATAAAGGCCTGCACCAGCGCGAAGTCCGCATGCAACGCGGTCTCCAGCAGGTAGAACCGGCCCTCAACCTCGATCTTCTGCTTGCCGTCTTCGACGACGGTGCCGACGCCGGTGGGCGTCAGCACGCCACCAAGCCCATGGCCGGCCGCACGGATGCGCTCGATCAGCGTGCCTTGTGGCACGAGGTCCACTTGCATCTCACCGGCCAGCATCTGCCGCTGGGTTTCGGGGTTCAGCCCGATGTGGCTGACGATCAGCCGGCGCAGCGCCTTGGCACTGACCAACTTGCCGATGCCGACACCAGGCAGCGCGGAGTCGTTGGCGATGACGGTCAGCTCACGCCGGCCCTGACGCACCAGCTCGTCGATCAGCCGATCCGGTGAGCCGACACCCATGAAGCCGCCAACCATGACGGTTGCACCATCGGGAACCAGAGCCGCCGCTTCTTCCACCGTCGTAGTGCGCATCATCGGCCTCCATGCTGACTGTGAAACCGGCACCCATAGCCCTGCACAGGGGCCACTGCCGCCACCAAGGTCGGGGAATGATCGTGGGCCCCTGTCTCGACAACCATGATGCAAGACGACACCACGGACGCCCGTCTACTGGTCGTCGGCCAACTTCAGCACGATGCGCCCCTCTATGTTGCCCTGGCGCATGCGATCAAAGATGCCGTTGATGTTCTCCAGCCGGTCTTCGGAGTAGACCGTGTGCACCTTGCCCTCGCCGGCAAAGGCCAAGGCCTCTTGCAGGTCCATGCGCGTGCCGACAATCGAGCCACGGATGGTCTTGGCGTTGAGAACGACGTCAAAGATCGGCAGACCAAATTCGCCGGGAGGCAAACCAACAAGCGACATCGTGCCGCGCTTGTGCATCATGCCCAGAGCCTGTTCGAAAGCCTTGCGCGATGGCGCAGTGACCAGCACGCCGTGCGCGCCTCGCAACGCACGCTGCAGTTCCTGGGCAGGGTCTAGCTTGCTGGCGTTGACGACGAGTTCCGCACCAATCTTCTTGGCCAGTTCAAGCTTCTCGTCGTCGACATCGACCGCGGCGACGTGAAAACCCATCGCCTTGGCGTATTGCACCGCCATGTGACCCAGGCCACCCACACCCGAGATCGCAACCCAGTCGCCGGGTTTGCAGTCAAGCACCTTCAGGCCCTTGTAGACCGTCACGCCCGCGCAAAGCACCGGTGCAATCGCAGAAAAGCCGATGTTCGGCGGCAGGTGCCCAACGTAGCCGGGATCGGCTTGCACGTATTCGGCATAGCCGCCGTTGACGCTGTAGCCCGTCATCTGTTGGCTGTCGCACAGCGTTTCCCACCCGGTCATGCAGTGCTCGCAGTGCCCACACGCGGTATGCAGCCAGGGGATGCCAACGCGGTCACCTTCCTTGACGTGCTTCACGCCGGCGCCTACCGCTGACACATAGCCTACCCCTTCATGGCCCGGGATAAAGGGCGGGCTGGGCTTCACGGGCCAATCGCCATCGGCGGCATGCAGGTCGGTATGGCACACACCGGAGGCCATGACCTTGACGACGATTCGGCCGGGCACCGCCTCGGGGCGCGCAACCTCTTCGATCGTCAGTGGTTGTTTGAAGGTGCGAACGACAGCGGCTTTCATGGTCGGCATACTGTGTTTCCTCTCGAGGGTGAGGCGCCGAAATCGCAATCCGCCCCGCGCGGCGCTCGCGGTCCTATCTATGTTTGGCAGGGCGTGCCAATTTAGTTCTCGGGTCAGAGCATGTCAAGAACTGGTTTGCACAACCCTGAATGTCGCGAAGACCAGACCCGGCCCCAGCTATGCAATCGCGAGCACTGCAACGCGCCCAAGCGGCTCGGAGACTTGCCGCTGGAATCAGAGCCGGACAGCACACACAAAGAATTGATGGTGAAGCGCTTTGCGAACTGGAAAAGCAAAAGCGACTACCCGACGCGGTAGGAAAAGAAAAGGTCCGAACGATCTTCGACTACGTTGTCGACTCGCTAGACGAACGCGATGCTTTCGAAGCTGAGGCAAAACGCGCCCTGATTGCAATCGTCAACAGCCTGGCCGACGCACAAGAGCAAGCCCCAGAAACCCAAAAACCCCTGCAGGCTGAGCCTACAGGGGTGATCTGGCGGAAACGGAGGGATTCGAACCCTCGATGAGGCTCTACACCCCATACTCCCTTAGCAGGGGAGCACCTTCGGCCACTCGGTCACGTTTCCAATCCAACGATTATCGCATGAAAATCAGTCGTTTTTACGCAGCGGGCTGATCCAAATCGAATGCTTTGTGCAGGGCGCGCACGGCCAGTTCCATGTACTTCTCGTCGATGACGACAGAGGTCTTGATTTCGCTGGTGGAGATCATCTGGATGTTGATACCCTCTTCGCTCAGGCAACGGAACATCTTGCTGGCCACACCCACGTGGCTGCGCATGCCGATACCGACGATGCTGACCTTGCAGATCTTGGCGTCGCCAACCACTTCGAGTGCGCCCAGTGCCGGCAGCACTTTTTCTTTCAGCAGGTCGATGGTCTTGGCGTATTCGCCGCGGTTCACTGTGAAGCTGAAGTCGGTGAAACCGTCTTTGCTGACGTTCTGGATGATCACATCAACGTCGATGTTGGCATCGGCGACGACGCCCAGGATTTGGTAGGCAATGCCTGGTTTGTCGGGCACGCCGAGCACGGAGATTTTGGCTTCATCGCGGTTGAACGCGATGCCGGAGACAAGGGCTTGTTCCATTTTTTCGTCTTCTTCAAAAGTGATCAAGGTGCCAGACTTGGCTTCTTCATTGATATCGATGTCCCAAGGTGTGAAGCTGGACAACACGCGCAGCGGCACCTTGTATTTGCCGGCGAATTCCACCGAGCGGATCTGCAGCACTTTGGAGCCCATGGAGGCCATTTCGAGCATTTCTTCAAAGCTCACGGTGTGCAGGCGACGGGCTTCGGCCACAACGCGCGGGTCGGTGGTGTAGACGCCATCCACGTCGGTGTAGATCAGGCACTCTTGCGCCTTCATGGCGGCGGCCACGGCCACGGCCGAGGTGTCGCTGCCGCCACGGCCCAAGGTGGTGATGTTGCCTTCGTCGTCCACGCCCTGGAAGCCGGTGACGATGACCACTTTGCCGGCGGCCAGGTCGTTGCGCACCTTGCTGTCATCGATAGACTCGATGCGTGCCTTGGTGTAGGAGCTGTCGGTGCGAATCGGCACTTGCCAGCCGGCGTAGCTCACCGACTCCATGCCTTCGGACTGCAGGGCAATCGCCAGCAAGGCCACGGAGGCTTGCTCGCCGGTGGAGGCCAGCATGTCGAGCTCGCGCTGGTAGGCGTCGGTAGATTTGGAGGGGGCGAGTTCCTTGGCCAGGCCGAGCAGGCGGTTGGTTTCGCCGCTCATGGCGCTGGGCACCACCACCATCTGGTGGCCGGCCCGGGCCCATTTGGCCACGCGTTTGGCAACGTTGCGGATGCGCTCGGTGGAGCCCATCGACGTGCCGCCGTATTTATGAACGATCAATGCCATGAAGTGTTGTGTCGTTGGGAAGCAGAATGCTGCCCCTGGTGGCGCAGCCGCAAATACCTCCGAGGCCCACGCGCCGCTTCAGTTAAAAGCGTCAAGCAGTGGTGCCTGGAGCCTGAGGATTGTACCAATGCAGCAACGCCCCTTGCCGCACCAGAAAACCATCGCCCAACTTGATGTGAATCTTGTGTCCACGCGTGGCGCAAGCGTCGATCTGGCGCAGTGCTTCTGCCAGTTGGCTGGCGCTTGGGCTCACGCCATAGGTGGCCTTCAACCAGTAGCGCAGCAGGTTGCCCTGGCGGTTGGCCGGCAGGCTGCGCATCGCGGCAATGGTCGGTGGGCAACCGGTCACCAGCAGGTCTTGCTGGGCGAATTCCTCCAGCAATGCCTGGGCCTGCGCGGCGTTGGCTGCGCTGCGCGCAAAGGTCGCACGAAATTGTGGAAACGCCGCTTCAAGCACCGGCAGCAGCCGCGCGCGGATGCGGTTGCGCGTGTAGCGCTCATCGGTATTGCTCGGGTCCTCCACAAAAGGCACAGCACGCGCAGCCAGCCAACGGCGAATGTCCGCCGCCGGTACGGACAAGAACGGACGGTAGTAGCGCAGCCCGTCACGCTGCCAGTTGGAGGGCATCGCACTCAAGCCGGGCAAACCGGCGCCACGACTCAGGGCCAGAAGCAGGGTCTCGACCTGGTCGTCCGCGTGTTGTGCCAACGCTATGGACTCAATAGCACCGTGCGCCGATGCAGAAAGCGCTGCAGCGCTTAAAGCCTTGTATCGCGCAATACGTGCCGCATCCTCCGGGCTTTCGCCGGGCGCATGTTTGGCTTGCACATGATGCACCTGCAAAGGCACATTGAGCGCCTCACAAAAAGCTTGGCAGTGGCGCACAAAATCGTCGGCTGCCGACTGCAAGCCGTGGTGCACATGCACCGCCCTCACCTGCCCCGGCCAACGCTCTGCGCAGGCCAACAGCAAAGCGGTTGAATCGGCGCCACCGCTGTAAGCCACCAACAGGGGCAAGGCAGGCGCGAATACCGCCATCGCGCCAGCCAGCGCAGGCGGCATGGGGGCATCTGCAGGCCAGTGGCTCATGCCACGCCCCGCACCACACTCTCAGCTGGGATTCTTGCGCCGCTCGAGGTGGTTGTCATGGTAGTAGCGGGCTTTTTCCACGTACATGGCGCGGTCGGCACGGATCAACGCGGCCTCCAGATCGTGATGGGACTGACATGTGGCCACACCAATCGCCATGCTGAGTTTGTGGCCGGTGTAGAACTGGTTGTTGAGCTCCAGCACACTGGCAATCCGGTCCAACACCGCTTGCGCCTGGCGCTCGTCTGCTCCAGGCAGCAACATGGCAAACTCATCACCACCGGTACGTGCGGCGCAAGCCCCCGCATCCACCACTTTGCCCAGCACTTCACCAGCACGGCGCAGCATGGCATCGCCCGCCACGTGCCCCTCTTCGTCGTTGATCAGCTTCAAGCCATTCAGATCGATGGCCAGAATGCTGACCGGCCAGGGGCCCTTGCGCGACAAGCGGTTCAACTCCTCCATGTAGAAGGCGCGGTTGCGCAACTGCGTCAACGAATCGTGTTTGCCCAGGTATTCGAGATAAGCCTCGGCCTTCTTGCGCGCGGTGATATCCACCAGCGACACCAGCACCAGCCCCCAGGTGTCCAAGTGGTCGGGCAGCACCGCGAATTGCAGATGAATGTTGATGAGGTTGCCGCTCAGGCTGTAGTTGACCACCTCGCGCAGTTGCGTGGTCTTGCCATTCCACAGGTCAATCAGTTGCTCGGCAAAACAGTCGCGCATCTCGTCGCGAAACACGTCTCCCAGGCGACTCAGCAATTCTTCTTTGTTCTTGGCCTCGAACATGGTGAGTGTTTGCTGGTTCACGTTGATCACGCGGATCTCACGCATGCAGCGCTCGACAAACTCCGGGTGCACGCTGAGGAACACGCGGAAGTCCTGGATGCCGCGATCGCGCACCTCGTCGATCAACACCTTGACCGCGCTGAAGTCCTCGACCCACAAGGACACTGGCGAGTAATCAAACAAATCGCGTCCATATTGTTCGCTACTGACCAAGCGGTTTTGCATTTGCAGCGACTCGGTGATGTCGTTGATCGACACCAGTACACGGTCCCAGGTTTCTTCATGGCCGTCGAGCACGCGCGCGGTGACCTGGATGTCCAGGCGGCGCCCGTCCAGCGCGTAGTTCACCGTTTGCGTGGTGATGCCGAGCATGCCGCTCCACATCTGCTCCAGCTCGCGCGCCATGTTCTCAAACATGTCGCCGCGAAACACTTCATGCATGCGCGAGACCAACTCTTGCTGGTTTTTGGCGGCGTAGATTTCTAGCGTGCGGCGGTTCACGCGCAGCACTTTGAAGGATGCTGCACACAGCGGCACGAACTCGGGATGGGCGAGCAGATGCGCACGCAAATCGGTCACGCCTTCAGCGCGCCAGGCATCAAACATTTGTTTGAGTGCACTGTAATCTTCGAGCCAGAGCGACACAGGCGCCATCTCGAACATACGTTCGAAATCAGCAGCAGACGAAAAAGAATCCACGCGCAGAACCTCCTGCCTTTATTGTTACCGCATAGTGGCACAACACGCGACTCGCCCCGGCAAGCGCCCATAAAAAAAGCCAGGTCCTAGGACCTGGCTTTGCACAAGTTTTACCTGTGAAGATTAACGCGCTGGCTTGGCCGGGCGACGCTTGGCATCGCCGCGTGGCACAAAGGCCTTGCCGCCGCCAAAACCACCGGCAGGAGCGCCAGCGGGTTTGCCGAAAGCCGGGCGACCGGCGGGGCGTTGGCCACCGAAGTCACCGCGCTCGCCACGGTCTGCACCGCGTGGGGCAAAGTTGTCACGGTCACGGCCACCGCCGAAACCTTCTTGACGGCCGCCACGGTCTTCACGTGGGGCACCGAAGCCGCCGCCCTGACCACCTTGATAGCCGCCACCTTGTGGGCGTTGACCTTGGAAGCCACCAGGACCAGCAGGGCGTGTATTGCGATCATTGAAGCCGCTGGCACCAGCGTAACCGCCGGAGCGCTCACGGTTGCCACCGAAGCCGCCGCGATCACCACCACGGTCGCCACCACCAAAACCACCGCGGTCACCGCCGCCGAAGCCGCCACGGTCACCACCACCGAAACCACGGCCACCGCCGCCGCCGAAGCCGCGACCACGTGCGCCGTCGCGGCCGCCAAAACCACCACGGCCACCGCCGCCACCGCCACGCAGATCAGGAATGCGCTGTTGTGGCTCCATGCCCGGAATCACTTCGGTCTTGAATTGCTGGTGCGTGTAGCTTTCGATGTCCATGACACGGCGGCGATCGCGCATTTCAGCAAACGTGATGGCGATGCCATCGCGGCCAGCACGGCCGGTGCGGCCAATGCGGTGGGTGTAGTCTTCGGCCTTCATAGGCAAGCCAAAGTTGAACACGTGGCTGATGCTAGGCACGTCAATACCACGTGCGGCCACATCGGTTGCCACCAGGATTTGCACCTGGCCTTGGCGCAGTGCCATCAGGCGGCGGTTACGCAGACCTTGGCTCAGGGCGCCGTGCAATGCAACGGCGCTGAAGCCTTCTTGTTGTAGGTCGTTGGCCAGGCCATCACACTCGATTTGTGTGCTGGCGAACACGATCGCTTGAGCGATGGTGGTGTCGCGCAGCCAGTGGTCGAGCAGCTTGCGCTTGTGTTGGGCGTTGTCGGCCCAGAACAAGGCTTGCTTGATGTTGGCGTGTTTTTCTTGCGGGCTGGCAATGGTGATGCGTTGCGGTTCGCGCATCACACGTGCCGCCAGTTGCTGAATGCGCGGCGCAAACGTGGCGCTGAACATCATGGTTTGCTTGCGCGTGATGGTCATCTGGTTGACTTCAGCCAGATCGTCGGCAAAGCCCAGGTCCAGCATACGGTCGGCTTCGTCCACCACCAGGAACTGAACCTGGTCCAGCTTGATTTGTTGCGAGCGCTGCAAGTCCAGCAGACGGCCAGGCGTGGCCACCACCAGGTTGGCGTTCTGCAGCTTGGCGATTTGCAGTTGGTAAGGCATACCGCCCACCACGCTGGCAATACGCAGGCCACGGCAATGCTTCACCAGTTCAATCGCGTCGTGGGCCACTTGCTGGGCCAGTTCGCGGGTGGGGCACAGCACCAGCGCACCAGGCGTTGCCGCCTTGAAGTTGCGCGAGTTGGTGGGGTCCTTGCGCTTGGCGCGCTTGGGGGCCGGCTCGCCCTTGGCAGCGGCTTCGGCAACGGCGGCTTCATAGGCAACGCGCTCGGCTTGGGCGGCTTCGGCTTGCTGGCGCAGCAGCGTGTGCAGCACGGGCAACAAGAAGGCGGCGGTTTTGCCGCTACCGGTTTGGCTGGAGACCATCAGGTCGACAAAACCAGCGGCCTCGCCTTGCATGGCCAGCGGCACGGTTTGCATTTGCACAGCGGTAGGCTGTTGGTAGCCGAGGTCGGCCACGGCTTGCACGAGTTCCGGGGCCAGGCCCAGTTCGACAAAGCCGTTGGGCAGTGCGGGTTCGTTGGATTCAACAGCGGCGTCGATGCCATCTGCAGAGAGTACGGTTTCGGTCACGAAAGTGTCGGAAACAGCATCGGATTGCGCAGGCGAAAAGTCGCCAGCGACGTCAAAAGAGTCGTTCATGTCATTACTCACACGCGAACCGCCGCATTCGGCTGCAGCGGATCCGTCAATGGTTAAAAAACATCAACCATCAAACGGTGCCTGCCAACGCCCCTGCTGGGCTGGTTGAATCAGGTCGACGCAACTTTGTGCGCGAGGTGTGTGAAGGGAGATGTGCAAAATGCACTTGCGTACTTGATTTGCCTCGCTGGCTTTACAGCAGTAATAGGCGGCGTATCTAAGTGCAGCCCTCGATTATATGGTGAATCGGGGTTTTTACCTAGCGTTTTAAAGATAAAACGCAAAAAAGCTCGCAGACCCGCGCCAGCATTGGTTTGGCGCGGCGCCATGGATGCCGACGCGTGCTAGACGTCGGCCGGGGCCGCAGGTGCAGCGAGCTTCAGGAAGTGCTCACGGTAGTGCGCCAACTCTTCAATCGACTCGTGTACATCGGCCAAGGCCGTGTGTTTTTGCTGCTTCTTAAAAGCCGCTGCCACTTCCGGGCGCCAGCGCTTGGCCAGCTCTTTCAAGGTACTCACGTCCAGGTTGCGGTAGTGGCAATAAGCTTCCAGCTTGGGCATGTACTTCACCAGAAAGCGGCGGTCCTGGCCAATGCTGTTGCCACACAACGGCGATGCCCCCTTGGGCACATAGGCCTTCAGGAAGTCGATGATCTGCTGCTCGGCGTCCGCCTCGGTGGTGGTCGAGGCCTTGACCTTGTCGATCAGACCACTGCGGCCGTGTGTGCCCTTGTTCCAGGCATCCATTCCATCCAGCAGCGCATCACTCTGGTGGATCACCAATACCGGGCCTTCTATCCGTGGATCGAGATTCGGGCCGGTCACGATGACCGCAATCTCGATCAGACGCTCGGCTTCGGGCTCCAGACCGGTCATCTCGCAGTCGATCCAGATCAGGTTTTGATCTGATTTGGGTAGGCGCACAGCGCTCGGGGTGTTCGGTTCATCCATCGGCCAATTGTCGCCGATGGCCTACACTCCCCCGCCATGTTTGCCCCAACTTTTGAAACGCCAGCCCTCGCCCTGACACTGCTTTTCGCCACGGCTCTGGTGCTGAGCCTGCTGCTGCGTTTTTGGCTGGCCAGCCGCCAGATTCGCCACGTCGCGCAGCACCGCCACCAGGTGCCCGGAGCATTTGCCAACACCATCACCCTGGAGGCGCACCAAAAGGCCGCCGACTACACCATTGCCAAGGGCCGTTACGGCCTGATCGACCTGGCCGTGGGCACGGCCGTGCTGCTGGGCTGGACCCTGCTCGGCGGCTTGAACGCCCTCAACCAGGCCCTGCTGAGCGTGATGGGTGGCGGCATGTGGCAACAGCTCGCGCTGCTGGGCTGTTTTGGACTCATCAGTGGTTTGATCGACCTGCCGGGCACGCTGTACCAAACCTTTGTGCTGGAGCAAGGCTTCGGTTTCAACAAGATGACCTTGCGCCTGTGGTTGGCCGACCTGGCCAAGTCCACCCTGGTGGGCGTGTTGATCGGCCTGCCCATCGCCGCCCTCATCCTCTGGCTGATGGGTGCCGCTGGCCACCTGTGGTGGCTGTGGGCCTGGGCCACGTGGATGGGCTTCAACCTGCTGCTGCTGATGGTCTATCCCACTTTCATCGCACCCCTGTTCAACAAGTTCAAGCCCCTGGAAGACGAAACCCTGAAGGCCCGCGTCACGCAGTTGATGCAGCGCTGCGGCTTTGCCGCCAAGGGCTTGTATGTGATGGACGGCAGCAAACGCAGCGCCCACGCCAATGCCTACTTCACCGGCTTTGGTGCCGCCAAACGCGTGGTGTTCTATGACACCCTGCTGGCCAAACTCTCGCCTGGCGAGGTGGATGCCGTGCTGGCCCATGAGCTGGGGCACTTCAAACACAAACACATCATCCAGCGCATCGTCACCATGTTTGCGCTGAGCCTGGCCGGCTTTGCACTGCTGGGCTGGCTGGCCGGCCAGGTGTGGTTTTATGTGGGCCTGGGTGCCACGCCAGAATTGAGTGGTGCACCCAACGACGCGCTGGCGCTGCTGCTGTTTTTGCTGGTGGTGCCGGTGTTCTCGTTTTTTGTGTCGCCGCTGTCGGCGCAACTGTCGCGCAAACATGAGTTCCAGGCCGACGCGTATGCCATGGCCCACACCAATGGTGCCGATCTGCGCAGCGCATTGCTCAAGCTGTTTGAAGACAACGCCTCCACACTCACCCCCGATCCGGTATACGTCAAGTTCTATTATTCGCACCCACCCGCCTCCGAGCGGCTGGCGCGCATGCCCCAAGGAGCCGCAGCATGAGCACTTCAAACCTGAAGAAAAAAGACTGGTCCAAGCACAAACGCCGTGTGTTGACCGCGACCGAACTCGTCGCCAGCCTGGCCAAGGTCGACGGCTGGACACTGCACGGCGACGGACCCGAAGTGGCGATCCAGAAAACCTACCACTTCGCCAACTACTACGAGACCATCTCCTTCGTGAACGCCGTCGCCTTTGTGGCCAACGCGCAGGACCACCACCCCGAGTTGGCGGTGTCCTATAACCGCTGCGTGGTGCGTTTCAACACACACGACGTGAACGGCGTGTCGTCTACCGATTTCGAATGCGCAGCCCAGGTCGACGCCTTGTTGACCGAGCCCGCCTGATGCCATCACCCGTGATGAAAGCAGCAGTTTGAGCACCCGCCCCACGCTGGCCGAAGGCCTGGTGGTTTCCGTGCACGGCCGCCACTGCGTGGTGGAAACCGCCGACGGCACGCGCCGCATCTGCCATCCACGCGGCAAGAAGAGCACGGCCGTGGTGGGTGACCGTGTGGCATGGCTACCCGCCCTGCCCGGCCAGGGCGAGGAGGGCACGATAGAAAAACTGCTGCCGCGGCGCAATCTGTTTTACCGGCAGGATGAAATCCGCACCAAGTCGTTTGCCGCCAACCTGGACCAGGTGTTGATCTTGATCGCGGCCGAGCCCGAGTTCTCCGAAGTGCAGTTGTCGCGCGCGCTGATCGCAGCCGAGGCCGAGCGCATCACACCGCTGATCGTGCTGAACAAAAGCGATCTGGCCGAGCCCTTTCACCGCGCCTGGGGCTGGCTCGCGCCCTACCGCGCCATGGGCTACAACATTCTGCCGCTGTCGCTGAAGCAGGACGAGGCCAGCGTCGCGGCGCTCTCGGCCGCGCTGGCCGGCAAAACCACGCTGGTGCTGGGTCCGTCGGGCAGCGGCAAAAGCACCTTGATCAACCGGCTGGTGCCCGGCGCACTGGCCGCCACCGGCGAAATCTCACAGGCGCTGAATTCGGGCAAACACACGACCACCACCACCTCGTGGTACTGGGTCGAGCAAGACGTGGACAAGCCCGCAACGGCGCTGATCGACTCACCCGGCTTCCAGGAATTCGGCCTGCACCACGTTGACGCGCGGCATCTGGCGGACTTCATGCCCGACTTCAAACGCCACATCGCGCAGTGCAAGTTCTACAACTGCACCCATTTGCATGAGCCCGGTTGTGGTGTGCGCGCAGCCATTGAAACCGGCGCCGACGAAGAACGCATCAGCGCCAGGCGCTACAAAATTTATGGCGACCTGTTTGAGGAGTTGAGCCAGGGGCCGCGCTACTGAACAACTAAGCCGCAGCCGCCGGGCTTTGCAGGACGGCCTCCAGCGCCGCCACCAAGACCCCGCACTGCTGTGGTGTGCCAATGCTGATGCGCAGAAACTGCGCAATCCGCTCGGGCTTTTGAAAATGCCGCACCAGGACACCATGGCCGCGCAAGGCCGCAGCCAACTCGGCCGCATCACGCCGCGGGTGGCGTGCAAACACAAAGTTGGCTTGCGACGGCAAGACCACAAAACCCAGGTCCTCCAGCGCCAGAGTCAAACCCTCGCGCGCATCCACCACATCGGCCACCGTTTGCGCAAAGTAGGCCGTGTCGTTGTACGCGGCGGCCGCGCCGGCTTGGGCCAGGCGGTCCAGCGGGTAGGAGTTGAAGCTGTTTTTCACGCGCTCCAGTGCGTCTATCAATGGACGCTGGCCAAAGGCCGCACCGACGCGTAAACCGGCCAAGGAGCGCGACTTGGAGAGTGTGTGCACCACCAGCAGGTTCGGGTACCGGGCGACCAGCGGCACCGCGCTGGCGCCACCAAAGTCGACATAGGCCTCGTCGACCAGCACCACCCGGTTGGGATGGGCCTGCAGCAGTTGTTCGATTTGTTCGAGCGGCAAGCCCATGCCCGTAGGTGCATTCGGGTTGGCCACCACCACACCCGCAGGCAACTCGGCGCGCGGCGCGACCATGGCGGCCACATCCAGCCGCATGTCTTCATCCAAGGGCACGGTTTGCGCGGGAATGCCGTACAGGCCGCAGTACACGCGGTAGAAGCTGTAGGTCACGTCGGCAAACAGCAGCGGCGCACCGCCCTGCTGGAAGAACGCAAAGAAGGCGTGGGCCAGGACCTCGTCGGAGCCGTTACCCACAAACACCTGCTCCGCCTGCAGGCCGTGGTGGCGCGCGATGGTTTGGCGCAGCGTGGTGGATTCCGGGTCGGGATAGAGCTGCAGCCCGGTCAGCGTGGCCGCCTGAATGGCCTCCAGCACCTGGGGCGATGGTGGGTACGGGTTCTCGTTAGTATTGAGCTTGACCAGCTTGGCCTGCTTGGGTTGTTCGCCGGGCACGTAAGGCGTGAGTGTGCCCACCACCGGGCTCCAGAAGGGGGAAACTTCAGACACAGAAACTCCAAAATATGTAGCTGCTGCCGCATATGCAGCAAGCACTAGAGGCCAATTTTGTTTAGATTGAAACTGGCACTAGCCGAGCAGCCGCGCCAGCGTCAGCAGTGCCAGCAAGCCCATCCAGACCACCACCGTACGCCACACCAGACCCACCACACTGCGCAGATGCGACAGTTCGGGCTCGCGCCCCGGGGTGGCCTCGGTGTCTTGCTGCAGCACGTCGGCTTCGAAGGTTTCGGCGCCGCCACTGGCCAGGCGCGGCGAAATCTTCAGCGCTTCGCCGCCCAGGCGCACGTTCAACGCGCCGGAAGTGGCGGCGAGAATCACGCCGTCGTTGTCGTTCGGAAAGTGTTCGGCATAGTTGCGCCAGCTGTCGATG
>NZ_JBMOXA010000029.1:0-62733 GCF_049316285.1 Variovorax sp. HJSM1_2
GAAGGCCTGCGTTTCGCTATCCGCGAAGGCGGCAAGACCGTTGGCGCTGGCGTTGTGGCCAAGATCATCGCGTAATTCAAAGAAGGAATTACCATGTCTACCAAGCAAAAAATCCGCATCCGCCTGAAGGCGTTTGACTACAAGCTCATCGACCAATCGGCCGCTGAAATTGTGGACACCGCCAAGCGCACCGGCGCAATCGTCAAGGGCCCCGTGCCACTGCCGACGCGCATGAAGCGTTTCGACATTCTGCGTTCGCCCCACGTCAACAAGACGAGCCGCGACCAGTTTGAAATCCGCACTCACCAACGTCTGATGGACATCGTCGATCCGACGGACAAGACTGTTGACGCTCTGATGAAACTCGATTTGCCAGCCGGCGTCGACGTCGAAATCAAGCTGCAATAAGACAGTAGGCCGGTCCCGCAATGGCCGGTCTAGGTGTTAAATAACGCGAACTTGCTGAAAAGCATAGTTCGCGTTATAATTTTTGGCTCTGTGCCAAGTGCGCCTTCGTGCGCAAGCCATAAAAATGGTAGGTGCAGAGTTTTATTAACCTCTCTCACACACAAAACCAAGTAGCCAATTGCAGTTGCTTGGGTGGGAGTCATGGAGAAAACAATGAGTCAAAGCAACTCCCTAGGGTTGCTGGGTCGCAAAGTGGGCATGATGCGTCTGTTCACCGATGACGGGGACGCAGTGCCTGTCACGGTGGTGGATGTGTCCAACAACCGCGTAACCCAGATCAAATCCCAAGAGAACGACGGCTACGTGGCCTTGCAGGTCACGTTTGGCGCACGCCGGGCTTCCCGCGTCACCAAGCCAGCCGCTGGCCACTTGGCCAAAGCCGGTGTTGAAGCCGGTGAAATCACCCAAGAATTCCGCGTTACCGCTGAAGCCGCAGGTCAGTACCAAGCTGGTGCTTCCGTGCCGGTGGCCGCCGTATTTGCTGTTGGCCAAAAGGTCGACGTGCAAGGTACGTCGATCGGTAAGGGTTACGCCGGTACCATCAAGCGCCACAACATGAGCTCGCAACGTGCATCGCACGGTAACAGCCGCTCGCACAATGTTCCTGGCTCTATCGGTATGGCTCAAGACCCAGGTCGCGTGTTTCCGGGCAAGCGCATGACGGGCCATTTGGGCGACGTCACCGTGACCACCCAAAACCTCGACGTGATCCGTGTGGACGAAGCCCGTCAGCTGCTGCTGATCAAGGGTGCCATCCCCGGTTCTAAGGGCGGCTTCGTGACCGTGCGTCCAGCCGTCAAGGTCAAAGCATCTAAAGGAGCGAACTGATGCAGCTCGAACTCCTGAACGACCAAGGTCAAGCCGCGTCCAAGATCGACGTGCCTGAAACCGTTTTCGGTCGTGATTACAACGAAGATCTGGTGCACCAAGTGGTCGTGGCCTTCCAGGCCAACGCTCGCCAAGGTACGCGCGCCCAGAAGGATCGTGAACAAGTTAAGCACTCGACCAAGAAGCCTTTTAAACAAAAGGGTACGGGTCGTGCTCGTGCAGGTATGACGTCTTCGCCTCTGTGGCGTGGCGGCGGTCGGATTTTCCCGAACATGCCTAACGAAAACTTCACGCAGAAGATCAACAAGAAGATGTACCGCGCCGGCATGGCCGCCATCTTCTCGCAGCTGGCCCGCGAAGGCCGCCTGGCTGTGGTTGACTCGCTGACTGTTGACTCCCCCAAGACCAAGCCTCTGGCTGCCAAGTTCAAAGCCATGAACCTGGCATCGGTGCTGGTGATTGCCGACGAAGTCGACGAAAACCTGTACCTGGCTTCGCGCAACCTGGTGAACATCCTGGTTGTCGAGCCACGCTACGCTGATCCCGTGTCGCTCGTGCACTACAAGAAGGTTCTTGTCACGAAGGCTGCCATGGACAAACTCAAGGAGATGTTTGCATGAGCACCGTTAAGTTCGACGAAGGTCGTCTGATGCAAGTGTTGGTTGCTCCTATCGTGTCTGAAAAGGCCACGATGGTTGCCGAGAAGTCCAACGCTGTGACGTTCAAGGTGCTGCAAGACGCTACCAAGCCTGAAATCAAAGCCGCTGTGCAATTGATGTTCAAGGTTGATGTGGTTGGCGTTTCTGTGGTCAATACCAAGGGCAAGACCAAGCGCTTTGGCAAGTCCATCGGCCGTCGCGACAACGTTCGCAAAGCCTATGTGACGCTCAAGCCAGGTCAAGAGCTGAACCTGACCGGGGAGGCCGCGTAATCATGGCTGTTATTAAAATGAAACCAACTTCACCAGGCCAACGTGGCATGGTGAAGGTGACGCGCGATCACCTGTTCAAGGGCGCGCCTCACGCAGCTTTGCTGGAACCACAATTCCAGAAGGCCGGCCGTAACAACAACGGTCACATCACGACGCGTCACCGCGGCGGTGGTCACAAGCACCACTACCGTGTGGTCGATTTCGTGCGCAACAAGGATGGCATTCCTGCGAAGGTTGAGCGCGTTGAGTACGATCCAAACCGTACCGCACACATCGCCTTGCTGTGTTATGCAGACGGCGAACGTCGTTACATCATTGCACCCCGTGGCGTAGAAGCCGGTGTCACCCTGCTGAGCGGTGCTGAAGCCCCGATCCGCGCCGGTAACACGCTGCCTATCCGCAACATTCCCGTCGGTTCGACGATCCACTGCATCGAGCTCAAGCCCGGTGCCGGTGCTCAGATCGCCCGTTCCGCTGGTGCTTCCGCGACGCTGCTGGCCCGTGAAGGTACTTACGCTCAAGTTCGTATGCGCTCTGGCGAAGTTCGCAAGATCCATATCGAATGCCGCGCAACCATCGGTGAAGTCGCCAACGAAGAACACAGCCTGCGCCGTTTGGGCAAGGCCGGTGTCAAGCGTTGGATGGGTATTCGTCCTACCGTCCGCGGTGTGGTCATGAACCCTGTGGATCACCCACACGGCGGTGGTGAAGGTAAGACCGGCGAAGGCCGTCACCCAGTCGATCCTTGGGGCAATCTGACCAAGGGCTATCGCACCCGTAACAACAAGCGCACCCAGGTTATGGTTGTGTCGCGTCGCAAGAAGTAAGGGCTAGGCAATGACTCGCTCACTCAAAAAAGGTCCTTTCGTTGACCATCACTTGGTGGCCAAGGCTGAAAAGGCCGTTGCTACCAAAGACAAAAAGCCAATCAAGACCTGGTCGCGTCGCTCCATGATCTTGCCCGATTTCATCGGCTTGACCATCGCTGTGCACAACGGCAAGCAGCACGTACCGGTCTATATCACCGACCAAATGGTGGGCCACAAGTTGGGCGAGTTCGCACTCACCCGTACTTTCAAGGGTCACCCAGCCGACAAAAAAGTCGTGCGGAAATAAGGAAAGACCATGGAAACTCGTGCAGTCCTTCGCGGCGTGCGTTTGTCTGTAGACAAAGGCCGCCTGGTCGCAGATCTGATCCGCGGCAAAAAGGTAGACCAAGCCCTGAACACCTTGCAGTTCACGCAGAAAAAAGCTGCCGTGATCATCAAGAAGGTTCTGGAATCTGCCATCGCCAACGCTGAGCACAACGACGGTGCCGACATCGACGAACTGAAGGTGAAAACCATCTACGTCGAACAAGGTGCAACGCTCAAGCGCTTCACAGCCCGTGCTAAGGGTCGTGGTAACCGTATTAGCAAGCCCACGTGCCATGTGTACGTGACGGTTGGCAACTAAGGGGTCCGGAAGATATGGGACAAAAAATCCATCCAACCGGTTTCCGGTTGTCGGTCAGCCGTAACTGGTCTAGCCGTTGGTACGCAAGCAACACCGACTTCGCCGGCATGCTGGCCGAAGACATCAAGGTGCGTGAGTACCTGAAGGCAAAGCTGAAAAACGCTTCGGTGTCGCGCGTTCTGATCGAGCGCCCCGCCAAGAATGCCCGCATCACGATTTTCTCGGCACGTCCGGGCGTCGTGATCGGCAAGAAGGGTGAAGACATCGAAAACCTGAAGCGCGAACTCGCCAAGCAATTGGGCGTGCCGGTCGCAGTGAACATCGAAGAAGTGCGCAAGCCTGAAATCGATGCCAAGCTGATCGCCGACAGCATCACCCAGCAGCTCGAAAAGCGCATCATGTTCCGTCGTGCCATGAAGCGCGCCATGCAAAACGCCATGCGTCTGGGTGCCCTGGGCATCAAGATCATGTCGTCTGGCCGTCTGAACGGTATCGAAATCGCTCGTTGCGAGTGGTACCGCGAAGGTCGCGTGCCACTTCACACGTTGCGCGCTGACATCGACTACGGCGTGTCCGAAGCCAAGACCACCTACGGCATCATTGGTGTCAAGGTCTGGGTTTACAAGGGTGACACGCTGGGTCGTAACGACGCCCCGGTTGCGCAAGAACCCCGTGCCGACGAAGAACGTCGCCCACGTGGTCCTCGTCGCGATGACCGTGGTGGCCGTCCAGGCGGCAGCGATCGTCCTTCGACCCGTGGTGCGCCACGTCGTCCTGCCGGTGGCAATGCTGCCCCTGCGGATGGCAGCGACAAGCCAACCGAAGCTTCAGGTGCTGCGGCACCGAAATCTACCGTTCAGCGCGTACGTAAAGTTGCCGCGCCTGCCGCTACCGATGCGGCTGACGGTAAAGGAGAATAAATATGTTGCAACCAGCGCGTCGTAAGTACCGCAAAGAGCAAAAAGGCCGTAACACCGGCATCGCAACCCGGGGTAGCTCGGTTGCGTTCGGTGACTTCGGTCTGAAGTGCACGGACCGTGGCCGTCTGACGGCCCGCCAGATTGAATCCGCACGTCGTGCGATTTCCCGTCACGTGAAGCGTGGTGGTCGTATCTGGATCCGTGTGTTCCCCGACAAGCCGATCTCCCAAAAGCCCGCAGAAGTGCGGATGGGTAACGGTAAAGGTAACCCCGAGTACTACGTGGCTGAAATTCAGCCCGGCAAGATCGTGTTTGAAATCGTCGGTGTTCCCGAAGAATTGGCTCGTGAAGCGTTCCGTTTGGCTGCTGCCAAACTGCCTTTGCGCACCACTTTCGTGGCCCGTATGGTTGGTCAGTAATCAGGAGAAACAGAAATGAAAACTACTGAATTGCGCACCAAAGACGTCGCCGGCCTCGAAGCTGAAGTGAAGTCCTTGCAAAAGGCCCACTTCGGTCTGCGTATGCAGAAAGCCACGCAACAACTCAACAACACAGCCACGCTGCGCAGCACGCGCCGCGCCATTGCTCGCGCCAAGACGATTCTTGCCGAGAAGCAAGCGGCTGAGTCATCCGCCAAGTAAGGAGCGAAAAATGACGGAAGCTAAGACATCCCTCAAGCGCACCTTGATTGGCAAGGTTGTTAGCGACAAGCGTAGCAAGACCGTGACGGTCTTGATCGAACGTCGCGTGAAGCACGAGCTCTACGGCAAGATTGTTGCCAAGACCAGCAAGTACCACGCACACGACGAAAAGGGTGAATACAAGGTCGGTGACACGATCGAAATCACCGAAAGCCGTCCAATCTCCAAGACCAAGAACTGGGTTGTGTCCCGCTTGGTGCAAAAAGCGATTGTTGACTGACCTTAAGACGAATGCCGATTGGGCCTAATTTGGCCCACTCAGCAAACGCCTAGAAAACGACCCACAATGTGGGTCGTTTTTGTTTTTGGGCGACGCTTTTTTGCGTGGCTTGTTTTTGACTGATAGAACTGGAGCATTCAATGATCAAAGTCGGTGACACCCTGCCAGCGGCAACGCTGATGGAATATGTGGAAGTTGAAGGCAATGGCTGCAGCATAGGCCCCAACCCGGTCGATGTGGCCAAGGCAACTGCTGGTAAAACGATTGCGCTGTTTGCACTGCCTGGCGCATTTACGCCCACCTGCTCGGCACAACACGTGCCCGGTTATGTGGCCAACGCTGAAGCGTTGAAGGCCGCTGGTGTGGACGAGATCTGGTGTGTCAGCGTGAACGACGCTTTTGTCATGGGCGCCTGGGCGCGTGACCAAAAGACCGCCGGCAAAGTACGCATGCTGGGCGACGGCAGCGCCGCCTTTGCACAAGCCACCGGCCTGACCCTGGATCTGACGGGTAAGGGCATGGGGGTGCGCAGCGCCCGTTATTCGATGCTGGTGAAGAACGGTGTGGTGAGCACGCTGAACATCGAAGGCCCCGGTAAGTTCGAAGTGAGCGACGCCAACACGATGTTGAGCCAAGCCAAGGGCTGACATTATTTATGTCAGAGGGGCTCACCCTCTGACTTTTAGTCAATACCAACGTTGTTGCATTGGGACGCGCGTAACGCCAAATTGGTAGCGATGTGCTCGCTATGAGGGGAGTAAAAGACGTAACTTACAATGAATGATTCCAACCTTGGGAAATTCGTTTACTGCATACGTCACTAGGGTTGTTTGAACATGGCCCTAGAAGGTTCCTCAAAAAGAATGAAAAAGATTGCGATCCTTCAGTCCAATTACGTCCCTTGGAAAGGGTACTTCGATCTCATTGCTAGCGTGGATGAATTCGTGCTTTTCGATGACATGCAGTACACGCGTCGGGATTGGCGCAACCGGAATCAAATTAAAACCCCGCAAGGAGCTCAGTGGCTGACAGTGCCAGTTGAGGTCAAAGGGCGATACAACCAGCGAATTAATGAGACCGTTACTGATGGAGGCCATTGGTCGGCCTTGCATTGGAAAGCGTTAGAGCAAAACTACCGTCGTGCACCTCATTTCGATGAAATTGCAGCGTGGCTAGCCCCGCTTTATCAGGCGTCGAATGAGTCCGAGTTGCTATCAGTGGTAAACCGGCGTTTTCTAGAAGCCATATGCAGCTTTCTGGAAATCAAAACGCTCATCAGTAGCTCATCTGACTATGAGTTGTCAGACGAAAAAACCGAACGACTCGCGAACATTTGCGTTCAAGCGGGTGCGGAAGAATACATATCTGGTCCCGCGGCGCGTGACTATATTGATGAATCGGTGTTTACTGATAAAGGTATTACGCTTCGGTGGTTTGATTATCTCGGATACAAGGTCTATCCCCAGCTTTGGGGTGATTTTGTACACGGCGTCTCTATTCTTGATCTACTTTTTAATTGCGGTCGCAATTCACCCGACTACATGAGATACGTGAAAACATGAGGCTGTCTATTGTTGCGACGCTCTATCAGTCCGAGCGCTACATACCGGAATTTTGTGCCCGTGTGAGGGTAGCCGCGCGACAAGTTGTCCAAGACGACTACGAAATCATCCTGGTCAATGATGGATCTCCAGATCGCAGCCTAGAAGTTGCAGCCAAGATCGCGTCGGAAGATGGGCACGTCGTTGTGGTTGATCTCTCTCGTAATTTTGGGCATCACAAAGCCATGATGACAGGACTTGATGTCGCAAAAGGGGACAGGGTGTTTCTGATCGACAGCGATCTTGAGGAGGAGCCGGAGTGGCTGTTATCCTTTTCTCAAACCATGGTGCAAGACGATTGCGACGTGGTTTTTGGCGTTCAAGGCAAACGAAAGGGGCAGATCGTTGAGCGCTTATCGGGGCCGATTTTTTATAAGCTGTTTCGCCTGATGACGGGTGTTTCGCAGCCAGACAATATCGTGACCGCCCGACTAATGACCAGGCGTTATGTCGATGCGCTGCTGAGCCATCGCGAGCGTGAACTAAATATTGGAGGCTTGTGGGTCATCACGGGCTTCAAGCAAACGTGTCAGCAGATAACGAAGCTTTCGTCTAGCCCAACGACCTATTCGTTCTCGCGCAAACTCAGTCACTTGGTAAATGCCGTTACTTCTTTCAGCAGCCTCCCGCTGGTCTTTACTTTTTACACAGGATTGCTGACTTCGCTGACTGCGGTCATCTACATCCTATATCTATTGGTGCGCTATTTTTCTGCATCATCTCCTCCCGATGGCTATACCTCCATCGTCGCTTCGATTTGGTTTTTTTCTGGACTTATTATTTTCTTTATCGGAGTGCAAGGGGTTTACGTTTCAAAGATATTCTCGGAGGTTAAGCAGAGACCTTACACCATTATTCGTCAGATTTATGGTCAAGGTTTGGCTGAGAAGGACTGGAGATGAGTATGCCGGGCGAGTTTTCTTCAGTGCCAACGTGTTCCTATGGTGTGCGTGAAAGAACAGATGTTCAATCCACCGCCGATGAAGTGTTGGAGCAAATTCGTGAACTCGGGTATGCAGTCGTGGAGTCTGGATACTCTGCTGAAGAGATATCAAGTTTGCAGCGCAATTTTGACCTTGCTGTTGATTGTTATGTGCATCTGTATGGGCAAAAAATTCTTGAAGAGATAAATGAACACAATAGCGTTCGTCTTCTGATGGCCTACGAAAAGTCATTCATAGACCTTGCACTTAATAAGAATTTACTTGCGGTTGTTACTCAACTAATTTCGGGAAAGTTTGTTCTTAATCAGCAAAATGGTGTCATAAATCCTTCCCGCCAGAACTACAACCAAGGCGCGTGGCACCGGGATTTACCGTATCAACATTTTGTTTCGTCCACGCCTCTTGCCGTCAACGCATTGTTTTGCCTAGACGACTTCACGGCTGAGAATGGCTCTACTTTTGTGCTACCAGCATCACATAAATCAGCGGCCTTTCCATCGGCAACATACATTGAAAGAAATGCGAAGCAGATTGAAGCCAAAGCGGGGCAATTCATTCTTCTTGACTGTATGTTGTTTCATTCCGGCGGATACAACGCAAGCAATCGCGTCCGGCGAGCTGTCAACCATGTTTTCAGTATTCCATATTTGAAACAGCAAATTCGAATTCCTGGAAATATCGATGACACTGGCTTGACCGGTGAGGCGCGTGATATTTTGGGCTTTGGCAATCAAGAGTCGAGTAGCGTTGCTGAGTTTTTGGCCTCGCGCCGTCGCTAACAGCAGCTTGTTCCATGCGACACGTCAGCTGATCGTAGGTCCAGATTTTGCGCCGTTTGACAACTGTGAGGTGCATCGTCTTGGAGCCCGAGACGAAGCGAAAAGACTCATCGGCTCTCGATGCATGCCTGTTGGGCCTGTCTACCCACGTGCATGTGACGTACGTCGGCGACACTTCAGAATGCAAACGTTGGGGCTTTCCGGCAAGGTTTTGATTGGAGCTTGGGTGTCGCTTTATCTGTTTGGCACTGTTGCATAATCTTGGGCTCTATGTGTTCACCGGATGGGTGAGGAAGGCGCCATGAGCAAGAAGCTCGTTATCTTTGGGACGGGAGACATTGCTCAGTTGGCCCATCGCAGTTTCCGTCTCGACTCCGACTACCAGGTCGTCGCTTTCACGGTGGATTCGACGTTTATTCATGAGTCGCAATTCTGTGAACTTCCGCTGGTTGCGTTTGAGGAAGTGGTGGAAAGGTATCCGCCGGCAGACTACGAGATGTTTGTCGCTATAGGCTACTCAAAGCTCAACGCCTTGCGAAAAGAAAAATACACACATGCCAAGGCAATGGGCTATCGACTGGCAAGCTATGTGAGTTCCGCCGCCACCGTACTCAACGATGGTGCGATCGGAGAGAACTGTTTTATTTTTGAAGACAACACGATTCAGCCGTTTGTCCAGATTGGCAACAACGTCATGCTGTGGAGCGGCAATCATATTGGTCACCATTCGGTGATTGGCGATCACTGCTTTCTTGCATCACATGTTGTGGTGTCGGGCGGAGTACAGCTCGGCGTACAGTGCTTTGTCGGCGTGAATGCAACTCTGCGCGACCGTATCAAGATTGGCGACCGATGTGTCATCGGCGCGGGGGCCTTAATTTTGTCGGATGCGGAGGCTGACGGCGTTTACCTCGGAACCGCCACAGAGCGCTCCCGAGTACCCAGCCACCGGCTGCGCAATCTATGAAGATGCACTGGCATAAGCTTGGCTTGCTGTACTGTCCATTGGGTGACAAGCGCCATCCGAAGCTCCTGACCCACGCTGCCAACCCGCTCCCAGTGCATCTTGATGGTGATGTGTATCGCGTTTTCTTCAGTGGTCGCGACGCTAGGAATCGCTCGTCAGTTGGCGCTGTCGATATAGATCTTGTGAAACGTCAGGTTGTGTATGAGCATTCCGCCCCGTTGTTTGAGCACGGTCCGGAGGGGAGCTTTTTTGTTGATGGCGTGAGCATCGGAAACTGCTATCAAACGCCCGAGGGGCGATTTATGTTGTTCATGGGCTGGCGTAGTCCAGCAGACGCGCACTGGTATGGCGAGGTAGGGCGTTTACGTGTTGACAGCGAGTACCGGTTGTCTCTCGACAATGAGCATCCTTTTATGTCCTTGGACGAGCGAGATCCCGTCAGCATTTCTTACCCGTGGGTTGAGCAGCTTGACTCCGGCACGGGTTACAAAATGTGGTACGGCTCAACTTTGACTTGGGATGCCGGTAATGGGGAGATGCTGCATGTCATCAAGAGTGCCTCGTCGGAAGACGGGGAGCGGTGGCTGAAAAATGATGAGGTCCTCCCCTACGGAGTGGGCGTTGCTCAGGCGTTTTCAAGACCGACTGTATTGCAGCTTGGGAGTGAGCTGCATATGTGGTTTTCCTACCGCACTGGTCTTGGGCAAACATATCGCATTGGCTATGCCTCGCGTCAGATGGATGAGTCGCACTGGCGCATGAAGCTGGATGCTCCCGGAATCGACGTGTCATCGCAAGGATGGGATTCCGAGATGATCGAGTACCCGTTTGTCTTAAAGCATGGCGGCGAGCATTACATGCTCTATAACGGCAACGGTTACGGCAGAACTGGCTTTGGACTGGCCATTCTTTCGCATGGCTGAGGGTTTAGTGACAATACCTCGGAGGGGACTTGTCGGACAGTTGCTGAGTTACGCTTTGGTTGGCTTGCTCAGCAACATGGCCGGCTATTTTGTCTACCTCATCATCACTCATTTTGGTGTTGGCCCCAAGGTCACGATGACCGTGCTCTATTTTTTGGGAGCCTACATCGGTTTCTGGGGTAACCGCAGAATCACATTCAAGCATGAAGATCGCGGAATGGCCGTGGGCTTTCGATACATGCTCGCCCACTCAGTTGGATATCTGATGAACTTTATGTTGTTATACGTGTTGGTGGATCGATTGGGCTATCCGCACCAACTGGCTCAAGCCTTTAGCATCGTTGTCGTAGCTGTTTTTCTTTTTGTGTCTTTTAGATACTTTGTATTCCCATCGTCTACGTTGTCAGTGAAGGGGCAGCCATGAAGCGCTGTCTACAATGCAGTGATAGTTTTGATGGCCAACTGGCACAGTGTCCTAGCTGTCAATATTCGCCTGCCAAGGTCGATGGTTTTATTGCATATTCCCCTCAGTACGCTAGAGACGGTGGTGGGTTTAAGCCGGGATATTACGCCGACTTGGCAAGGTTGGAGGGGGGCAATTTCTGGTTTCGTGCCAGAAATCAACTCATCCTTTGGGCTATCCGCAAGTACTGCCCAGGCTTCAAATCCTTACTGGAAATCGGTTGTGGAACGGCCTATGTTTTGTCGGGTATAGCGAAGGCATACCCCGAGGCTCGTCTGCAGGGAAGCGAGATCTTTGTTGCCGGACTAGGTTTTGCCTTGGAGAGGCTTCCTGCGGCTGACTTCGTGCAAATGGATGCACGTCAAATCCCATATCGCGAAGAGTTTGATGTGATCGGTGCCTTTGATGTGATTGAGCACATTGAAGAAGATCAGCAGGTGTTGAGCCAGATGTATGACGCGTTGAAGCCTGGCGGTCGCATCTTGATCACGGTGCCTCAGCACTCGTGGTTATGGAGTGAGACGGATGAATATGCGTGTCACGTGCGGCGTTATAGCGCAGCGGAACTGCACAGCAAGATTGAACTTGCAGGCTTCAAAATTGAACGAAGTACTTCGTTCGTGAGCTTGCTTTTGCCGGCCATGATGGCCTCCAGGCTGGGTAAGCGTAAAGAAAAAGAGGAGCATGCATTCGACCCACTGGCGGAGTTCAATATCTCCTCGCGTCTGAATGCTGCGTTGGAGCAGGTCTTGAGGCTCGAGCGCGGACTGATTGACGGTGGGCTCAATCTGCCGATGGGGGGGTCTAGATTGGTGGTTGCCTCCAAGCCAGCAGCAACGCGAGGACATTAAAGGAATGTCACTTCTTGCATGTGTGTTGCGACGGGGAGCAGGTCGAGGCAGCGCTACTTACACGGAAGTCTTGCCGTACCCCTCAGCCTCCGTTGGGAACGGGTCTGAGATGAATCGACTCGGCTCGTTGCACGGTGCGATGATTTTTGTGCTGGCGATGGCGTTGTTCATCGTGGGCGCGTATTGGTTTGGCACGCACACAGTTTCTGTTCCGCTTGTGTTATTTGCCGTTCTGGTTGTTACGGCTCAAACCATTGCTGGTTTGTTGGTGCTGCATATCGGCAACTTGGGGCTCATCAAGGCGAGGCTGCCATCGGCGTTCTGCATTGGCTTTGCTTGTTTGTCGTTGCCGATGTATGCGTTGTGCGCGATGTTGTCGATACCCGCTCTTTGGGCATTTGAGTTGCTTGTGGGTCTGCTACTCGCCGTCTTCGCATGGCCGCGTGCGCGCGCTGTTATCCGTCAGTCAATCGTTTCGACCGATACAAGCTTTGACGCCTTGGCCGCATTGGTCATTGTGCTCGGTGTGGGGCTGCTTATACGCGTGCCAGTTGCTGCAGCGTATGCATTTAAAGTCAGTGGCGCGCTGCCGATTTGGAGCGACTATTTCATTCATGGCGCAACCATCTCCTCATTTGGCGGATTATTCGCAAATGGGGTGGACTTGGAGCTACCTGGTGTGGGGCGAGTGTTTTATCACTACGCGCCGTTCATGCTTCCAGCGGCATTTCAATCTATAACCGGAGGTAGTGGATTGGTTCTAGCCACCTCTATTCTTCTGCCGCTGGGCATTTTGATCGCGGCTCTGGGTTGTTATGTTTTTGCGACTCAACTGGGCGGTCGCGCGCTGGGGCTTTTGTCTGTTGCGATTGTGGCTGCCATACCTGTCTATCGGATACCGCTGCAGTCTGGTTGGTTTGACTTTGACTGGCTGTTGCTAATTGCCCCCGGTAGTGGCTATGCGATTGGTCTGGCAATGGTCATGTGCGCAGGCGCGACTCTCGACACCAAGAGCGGAACATGCCGTCGAGTGACTGTGCTGGGGCTTCTACTTGTATCACTCATCCTGATTCGGGCGCATTTTTTTCTACTGCTTTTATCTGCGTTGAGTATGTATTTTCTTGTGTGTCAGCCCTGGATCAAGAGACGGTGGTTGATCGTCGCTCTTGGTGTAATTGGGCTGATTGGAGTACTAGCGCTTATCTATGTTAGTGAGCTGCGTACCTGGGTGATGACCCTATCTAAACCGTACGAATACCTTAATTTTGCGCTGCAATCTACCAGTGCGAACGGCCATCAACTCGCACTCTCATCCGATCCTACGTTACGGGTCTTGCTTCTTCGGACGACGGTTGTTTTGGTCTCAGTGCTGGGCGCCTATGCGATCTTGTACCCAGTCTTGACGGTGGCGACGGCGCTCAGGGGGGAGCTGCGCCGAGAGGACTGGCTTGGGCTCTTCGTGTTATTAAGTTTCTTGGGCCTGATGCTTTTGGCGCCTGCAGCAGCGAACGGTGATCTTACAGAATATAAACATAGGCATTTTCTCTTTCTATACGTTTTCGTTGGAACCTGCAGTGTTGCCTATGTATATCGACTACTGTCGAGTTCGTGCAAACTGTCTAGGTTCCTAGACTGCAGCTGCGTATTTTTAGCATTGCTTGTTTTTTGCGCCGCAATTTTCCTGAGCCGAGGACATAACCCGGCGAAACCCGATTTGCTGAATATGCCCGGGGCGGGCCAGATGCATAACCAGGTGATCAAGCCAGGTCTGGTGGATGTGGCCCATTTCATGCAAAGCCGAGCTCATTATGGTGACGTGATGGCGATGAGCGGACAAGCGATTTCGAGCCCCAGTTGGGACATCGTCCAACTGATATCGCTTACCGGTGTTCCTGCGTTTCTGTCCCGTACAGAACTTCGCCTTCTGCGCGGTGAATGTGTGAAACGCGTCGTAGGGGAGCGCGTCGATGTCCTGAATCGTGTTGCCAGTGCAGCGAATTGGGATGCCGCTAAATTGCTACTGCGTGCAAACGGTATTCGGTGGTTCTTTGTCTCGATTTCCGATCCCGTGGCGTGGAGCGCAGATTTGTCCGCTCCCGTATTTTCAGCTGGCAGCATGTCGGTATATGACGCGGGAGTAGTTCCCGAAGCCTCTCGATTTGAGGCAGTGCAGTGCGGCTAGACATCTTTAGCTCTACAAGCGGTAGAGCCTGAACACCATGAAAAGAAATCACATCCCGTTTAATTGGCCTCACATGACGGGGAAAGAACTTGACCACATCGCCGAGGCGCATCAAAACGGGCGCCTTGCTGGTGATGGCCCGTTTACCGCGAAATGTCATGGCTGGTTGGAAGAAAGCACCGGCTGCCAAAAGGCCCTGTTAACGCACTCCTGCACGGCCGCCTTGGAGATGATTGCGCTGTTGCTCGATATTCGTCCTGGGGACGAGGTCATCATGCCGTCCTACACGTTCGTCTCGACCGCCAATGCCTTTGTGTTGCGAGGTGGGGTACCGGTGTTTGTCGACATACGCGAAGACACCCTGAACTTGGATGAGAGCCTTATCGAGGCAGCGATCACAAGTCGGACGCGAGCCATTGCTGTTGTTCACTATGCGGGCGTTGCGTGTGAAATGGACCAGATCATGGCCATTGCCGACAAACACGGTTTGGCGGTGGTGGAGGATGCTGCTCAGGGCGTGATGGCTAGCTATAAGGGGCGCCCTCTAGGAAGCATTGGGCAGCTTGGCGCTTATAGTTTTCACGAAACCAAAAACGTGATCTCTGGCGAGGGTGGGGCGTTGTTGGTCAATGACCCTGCGCTAAGTTTGAGGGCTGAGATTATTCGAGAGAAGGGTACAGATCGAAGCCGCTTCTTTAGAGGCGAAGTAGACAAGTACACATGGCAGGACGTTGGGTCTTCGTTTTTACCTGGCGAACTTATCGCAGCGTTTCTGTGGGCTCAGTTGGAGGAGTCGGTTCGCATTACTCAGGCGCGCTTAATCGCTTGGCAACGCTATCACGACCTGCTTGAAGACCTTGAGGTCAGTGGATGGTTGCGGCGTCCCGTGGTTCCGCAGGGGTGTGTTCACAATGCGCACATGTACTACGTTGTCCTCTCTCCTGAAGTCGATCGACAGTTCGTATTGGATAGCTTCAGAAGTGCAAGCGTGGCGTCTGTTTTTCACTATGTTCCGTTGCATTCCTCGCCCGCAGGCTTGCGCTATGCCAGAGCACATGGTGAGCTTGAGGTTACTGTTTCCCAGTCAGAGCGGTTAGTTAGATTGCCTCTTTGGGTCGGCTTGTCGGAAACGCAGCAAGATCACGTGATTGATGTTTTGCGAACCGCAATCCGCGAGGGGCGGCGCGATTAGCGGTGACGTAGCGCCTGCAAGACAAACGCTAAAAACGCGGTAGCTCAGGGTGGCTGATCTGCCCGCCACGCACCAGCATCTTGCCGTACTCGGCGCAGCGGTTGAGCGTGGGAATGACCTTGCCGGGGTTCAACAACGCCTTGGCATCGAAGGCGTGTTTCAGGCCGAACATCTGCTCGTTCTCCGCCGCCGAGAACTGCACACACATGGAGTTGAGTTTCTCTATGCCGACGCCGTGCTCACCCGTCACCGTGCCGCCCATCTTCACGCTGGTCTCCAGAATGTCGGCGCCGAAGAGTTCGCAGCGGCGCAGTTGATCCGGGTCGTTCGCGTCGAACAGGATCAGCGGGTGCAGGTTGCCGTCGCCCGCATGGAACACATTGGCGCAGCGCAGTTGGTAGGTTTTTTCCATCTGCTGAATCGCGAGCAAGATGTCGGCCAGGCGCTTGCGCGGGATGGTCGAGTCCATACACATGTAGTCGGGGCTGATGCGGCCGGAGGCGGGAAAGGCATTCTTGCGGCCGCTCCAAAACCGCATGCGTTCGGCCTCGTCGCAGCTGACGGCCAGCGCGGTGGCGCCGCAGCGGCGCAGCACTTCGCTCATGCGGCCGATTTCTTCTTCCACCTCTTCGGGTGTGCCGTCGCTCTCGCACAGCAAAATGGCTTCGGCATTGAGGTCGTAGCCCGCGTGGACGAAGTCTTCCACGGCCGCGGTCATGGGTTTGTCCATCATCTCCAGCCCGGCGGGGATGATGCCGGCGGCGATGACGGCGGCCACGGCGTCGCCGGCTTTTTGCAGGTCGTCAAAACTGGCCATGATGCAGCGCGCGAGTTGCGGCTTGGGCACCAGTTTGACGGTGACCTCGGTGGTCACGGCCAGCATGCCCTCGGAGCCGATCAACACACTCAGCAGGTCGTAGCCGGTACTGCTCAAGGCATCGCTGCCAAAGGTGACGGGCTCGCCCTCTATGGTGAAGCCTTCGACCTTCAGCACGTTGTGCACGGTCAGGCCGTACTTCAGGCAATGCACGCCGCCCGAGTTTTCCGCCACGTTGCCGCCTATGGTGCAGGCGATCTGGCTCGACGGGTCGGGCGCGTAATACAGGCCGTAGGGTGCGGCGGCTTCGCTGATGGCCAGGTTGCGCACGCCGGCTTGCACCACGGCGGTACGGCTGGTCGGGTCTACCTTCAGGATGCGGTTGAACTTGGCCAGCGACAAGGTGACACCGTTGGCATGCGGCATGGCCCCGCCCGAAAGGCCGGTGCCGGCACCACGCGCCACCACGGGCACGTTGAGCGTATGGCAGGTGCGCAGCACGGCCTGCACCTGGGCATGGGTTTCGGGCAGTGCCACCACCAGCGGGCGCTGGCGGTAGGCCGTCAGGCCGTCACACTCGTAGGGTGTGGTGTCCTCGGTGTGCCACAACAAAGCATGCGAAGGTAAATCGGCCAACAGCGCTTTGACCACCTGCGACTGCAGCTCTGATCTTTGTAGCAATTCTTGTTGCGTTGGGGAGGCGGCAGCGTTCATGTGCGGGGGCGGAAAGTGGAGCGGTCACTGTACGCCAATCGTTCCATTTCGGGATTGAAGAATCCGGTGCGGCTTTGTGAAAAAAGCGCCACACCTCAATCTGGCAGCGCGTTCTAAACCACAACCTTCTTCAGCCACTCGGCAAACGCCGTGCATTCCCAGCGGTCCATGGTGCCGGTGCGCCAACACAAATAGTGGGCGTGTGGACTGGGCACTTGCTGCGCAAAGGCCGGGCTGGTGCCCAGGCGCGCCAGGGTGCCGTTGTCCAGCCAGGGTGCGCCTAGCTTCAGGCGCACCAGCGCCACCCCCATGCCGGCGGCAGCGGCGTCGCACATCAGGCCCACGTCGTTGAACTGCGAGCCCTCCAGGGGCTCGGGCCAGTCCAGCTTTTGTGCGCTGAACCAGGTGCGCCAAGGGTCTAGTGGCGAGCGCAGCAGCGGCAGGGCTTGCAGGTCTTCGGCGGCTTCAAACGGGCCGTGCTCGCGCACAAACGCGGGCGAGGCCAGCGGCGTGACTTCGTCGTGCATCAGGCAGACGTGTTCCACATCGGCATAACGACCGGTGCCGAAGCGGATCATCAGGTCGGCGTCTTCGGCAATCACGTCGAGCAAGGGGATGGACACCTGTAGCGTCAGGTCGATCTCGGGGTAGGCCTCGGTGAACTGGCGCAGCCGTGGAATCAGTATAGAACGGGCGAACGTCGGCGTCACCGCCAGGCGCAGCTTGCGTTTGCCGGGGGCCGACTGCGCGCTGGGGAAACGCTCCAGAATCGCCAACCCCTCGCGCACATGGGCCAGGTATTCATTGCCTTCGGTGGTCAGTGAATAGTCGGCCCGGCCAAACAGCCGCAGGCCTATGATTTGCTCCAGCTGTTTCACGCGGTGGCTCACGGCGCTGGGCGTGACACACAGCTCTTCGGCGGCCTGCGTCACGCTGCGCAGGCGTGCCAGCGCCTCGAAGGTCAAGAGGCATTGGATAGGGGGGATGCGGGCGACGGCCATGGTGCATATTGTCGCTGCCAGCAGGGCGCCGTAGAGCTGTCTTCGTAGCCTCTAGAATCAACCCCTTTTTGCTCACGGGCCCCGCAGTGTCAGACCAACTCAAAGTACTGTCCCAATACGTGCTGCCCAAGAAGGGGCTGACCAGTTTTGGCGGCCTGATTGCTTCGGCCGAGGCCGGCGACTGGACCACGCGCCTGATCAACTGGTTTGTCGGCAAGTATGGCGTGGACATGTCCGAAGCCGCCAACCCCGACACCGCCAGCTACCGCTCGTTCAACGAATTCTTCACGCGCGCCTTGCGCCCCGGTGTGCGGCCTCTGGCGCAGGCCGATTTGATCTGCCCGGTGGACGGCGCCATCAGCCAGTTCGGCGCCGTTGCGGGCGACCAGATCTTCCAAGCCAAGGGCCACGCTTATTCGACCACCGCCCTGGTCGGCGGCGATGCGGCTTTGGCGGCGCAGTTTGAAAACGGCCATTTCGCCACCTTGTACTTGAGCCCGCGTGACTACCACCGCATCCACATGCCGTGTGCCGGCCGCTTGATACGTATGGTTTATGTGCCGGGCGATTTGTTCTCGGTGAACCCCACCACGGCGCGTGGTGTGCCCGGGCTGTTTGCGCGCAATGAGCGTGTGGTGTGTGTGTTTGATTCGGCCAACGGTCCGTTTGTCTTGGTGCTGGTGGGCGCCACCATCGTTGGCAGCATGGCCACGGTGTGGGAAGGTGTGATCAACCCGCCACGGGGCCCGGTGCGTGAGTGGCGCTATGACGACAAACCCATCACCTTGCAGCAGGGCGACGAGATGGGGCGTTTCCTGCTTGGCTCTACCGTGGTGATGCTGTTCCCCAAGGGGCCGTTGCAGTTCAACCCCGCATGGGCACCCGGTGGCGCGATCCGCCTGGGCGAGGTGATGGCGCAGCGTCCTTGATATTGCGATGCTCAGAAAGCAAAAAGCCGGCTTGATTGCCGGCTTTTTGCTTTGGGGCGAGGGCGAGTTACTTGAACACCACCGTCTTGTGCCCGTTGATCAACACGCGGTGTTCGCTGTGCCATTTCACGGCGCGGGCCAGCACCTGGCTTTCGGTATCGCGGCCCTGGGCGGTCAGGTCTTCCACGGTACGGCTGTGGTCCACGCGGGCCACGTCTTGTTCGATGATGGGGCCTTCGTCCAGATCAGCGGTCACGTAGTGGGCGGTGGCGCCTATCAGCTTCACACCACGGTCGTGTGCCTGGTAGTAGGGCTTGGCGCCCTTGAAGCTGGGCAGGAACGAGTGGTGGATGTTGATGGCGCGGCCGGCCAGCTTGCGGCACAGGTCGTCGCTCAACACCTGCATGTAGCGCGCCAACACCACCAGCTCGGCGCCTTCGGCTTCTATCACTTCAAACGCGCGGCTCTCGGCTTGTGGCTTGGTGGCGGCGGTCACAGGAATGTGGTGGAACGGCACGTTGTAGCTGGCCGCCAGTTGGTAGAAGTCACGGTGGTTGGAGACGATGGCGCGGATGTCCACCGGCAGCAGGCCGCTCTTCCAGCGGAACAGCAGGTCGTTCAGGCAATGGCCTTCCTTGCTGACCATCAGCACCGTTTTCATGGGCTGCGACGTGGGGTGCAGGCGCCAGTGCATCTTGAAGCTTTCGGCAAACGGCGCGAGCTGGCTGCGCAGTTCTTCGTGGCTGAGTTGGTCGCAGGCAAACTGCACACGCATGAAGAACAGGCCGGTGTCGTGGTCGTTGTACTGGGCCGCTTCCTCGATGTTGCCGCCCCGCTCGAGCAGAAAACCAGAAACAGCATGGACGATGCCCGTGCGGTCCGGGCAAGACAGGGTGAGGATGTAGGCGTTTTTCATACGGCGGGGATTGTCGCAGGTCGGCTCGGGTGCCGTTGGGCACCGGGCAATTCACGGAGCAGGCCGCGAACATTCAAAAATAATAGCTATTTGCGCAAGATAGAGCTGCGCTAGAGGCCAATTTTACTTAACAAAAATAAAGGCTTGACCACCAAATGGCAGCCAAGCCCGGGAATCCTGCACACCGGGCCCTCATCAGATGAAGGCCTGGAGGCGTGATTTATTTCGCCAGTTCTGCCGACGTGGTCGCGTCGACACGGCCGGTTTGTGGAATGCCGCGCTCCGCCTGGAATGCGCGCAGCGCTGCAGAGGTCTTGCCACCCATGGCGCCGTCGGCCGCGCCAACGTTGTAGCCGAGTTGGTTCAGGCGGGTTTGCGCTTCGCGCACCGACATCACGCGCGCACCGGCGCCAGGTGCCGAGGTTTGTGATGGAGCGGCGCCGCCGTCCACGCCCAAACGGCCACCGCCGCCCAGGCCTTGGCCTTGCACCGACTGCGCGCGGTACTGGCGCAGTGCACGCACCATCTGGTTGTAGGCGTCCATGAAGGCAGCGGCAATCACCTTGCCTTCGGCCGTGTTGGTGTAGCCGCCGGCTGCGCCGCCGGCCGCGCCGCCAAACAGGCCACCCATCATGCCGAAATCGGTCTTGGATGCGCTGCCTTCGGAGGCCGACACCTGCACGCCCGAGCGGTTGTCTACCAGGGTCAGCATGGTGCTGGCTTCCTTGGTGTTCATGCTGCCGGCGAGGGCACCCAGCACGCTGCCGCCACGGCCGCCGAGCAGGCCACCCAGGGCTGCGCCGCCGCCGCCAGCGTTGTTGTTGCGGAAGATGATTTCTGGCGACATGGCGTAGTCAGAGGCAACCATCTGGCCCGCGCCCATGTTGCTGCCAGCACGTGCCTGGCCCGATTGCATCAGCTCACGTTCCCGGTTCATGGCGTTCATGCCGGCGGCGCTACGCTCCACCACGATGAAACAGTTCGACTGTTGCACCAGCAGGCGCAGCAGGTTGGCCGTAGGCGGCAGGCGGTATTCGTTGCGCAGAATCGTGTACCAGCCGGCTTGCTGGTTTTCCACCAGCGAGACCGTGCCCAGCGGCGCCGCGCACTTTTCAAGTTGGCTGCTGGCGTTGTCGGTAGCCGAACCGCCAGCGCTGCCGGTGGCCATGGTCTTGGCGTCGGAGCTGCCCATTTTCATGTCGGTGGTCTCACAACCGGCCAGAGCCACGACGGCCAAAACAGCGGCCGATGTCATTTTGAATTTGTTGAAACGCATGGCGAAATCTCTTCTCACTCTCTTGAAAAAAAATGGGGACCGACAAACCCATTTGGACGAGCTCAGACCTTTGGGTGAACACGCAAATATGCCTGCCTGAGGTTTGAAGCGGTGGGTGAACGATGTCGGGGCGCTGTCCCTGTAGCAGAAGGCCTGCTACGCTTGGCGACGGGGCAGTTTAAACCTTTGTCTGGTGCGGAGAAATGACGATTTGCAGATTGGCGCAAAAAGATGCGCATTCCGTTTTATTCGCGCCCGAATACACCCTCGCAATTGTTTAGAAAACAATCTTTACCGAGGGGTGGCACATGCTCGTTAAACTACCCTGCCAACGGATGGGGGCTCGCCCGATTCGTCCCGATTCAGTATTTTGGAGTGATCAATGATTTTTTTCAGCTTGCGGCGCGCCGTGGTGGTGGCAGCCTGTGCATCGGCTGCCCTGTTGTCTGCCTGCGGTTCGAGCAAGGTCGAATCCCAGGTTACCCCGGCCCGTTTCATCGCCTTCGGTGACGCTTTCGCCGATGTGGGCCAAAGCAGCGGCTCCAAATACACGGTGAACGATGGTTCCAGCAACAATTGGGTCAGCCAACTGGCAAGCACCTACAACAAGACCATCAGCCCATCCGCAGCAGGTGGACTGGCTTATGGCCGCGCCAATGTGCGTGTGGTGGCCAAGCCGGACGCCGTGGGCAGCAGCAGCAGCCTCACGGTGAAAGAGCAGATCGACAGCTTCCTGGCGTCCAACACCATTGCCAACGATGACATCGTTGTTGTCAGCGGCGGCATCAGCGATATCGTGGTCGAGATGAACGCCCTGTTGGCAGGCACTTCGACACAAGCGCAATTCATCGCCAATGTGCAGCAGGCCGGCCGCGATCTGGGCGCGCAGGTGCGCCGCGTGGTGAGCGCTGGCGGTAAACACGTCGTGGCGGTGGGCCCCTACAACATGGGCAACTCGCCCTGGGCCATCGCCCTGGGCCAGAAATCGGTATTGACCGATGCCACCACCAAGTTCAACGAGGCGTTCTTGGTCTCCATCAATGACCTGGGTTCAAGCGTGCTGTATGTGGATGCCGCCTACTACTTCAATCTGGTGGTGGGCACGCCAAGTGGTTATGCGATGACGAACGTTGTCACCCCAGTGTGCACCTCGGTGGATACCGGTGTCGGTATCGGTATTGGCGCAGGTGAAGTCAACTCTTCGCAGTGCACTACCTCCACCATCCTCAGCGGCGCCACTTACGACGCTTACCTGTTTGCCGACAAGCTTTATTTCACGCCCAATGCCAACCGCCTGTTCGGCACTTACGCCCACGACAAGCTGCGCGACCGTTGGTAATCAACCTTTGGTGAACCCGGGCGGCGCGCTGGTGCTGCCCAACAAAAAGCCGACCCCAGGGTCGGCTTTTTGTTGTTCGCAGGCTTAGCGGTTAGACGCAGATCAGAACTTGTAGCCCACGCCCAGCATCAGCACCAATGGGTTGAGTTTGACGTCTATGGTTTGCCCGGTCGACAAGGTGGCCTTGGTTTTGACGAAGGACTTCACCACCGCCCCGTCGACAAACCAATGTTCGTCAAAACGGTAGGTCAAACCGGCTTGCAGCGTCAGCCCAAAGCGCGAGTCGGCCGACAACAGCGTCGGGTTTGAGGGCGAGCCACCGGTGATGCCGCTGAGGGTGGCCGAGCCGGTTTCGTCGTACAGCTTGGAGTAGGTCAGGCCTGCACCCAGGTAGGGGCGCAGGCTGGTGTTGGCTTCGGCAAAACGGTATTGCATGAACAGCGTGATGGGCAAGGCCTTGACGGTGCCCAAGGTGCCTACGCCGGCGATGGCGCCTGCGCCCACGATCTCGTGCTTGAACGGCAGTGCCAGCGGCAGGTCTATGGCCCAGTTGTCGGTCAGCATATAGGTCACGCCGCCCGAGAGCTTGGTGTCATTGCCGACGTCGACCTGGGTGCCAGGCAAGCTTGGGGCGGTCATGTAGCCGCTGTCCACATCCGGCATCAGATGGGTGACGCCGCCGCGCACCATCCAGCTCCCGGCCGCTTGGGCGTGAGCGGTGCCGGTGGCGGCCAAAGTGCTGAGCACCAGGCCTGCAAGTGCGAGCGAGTGGGGTCTTGTTTTCATTGTTGTTCCTTGAAGCATTACAACCAGCCGGCGCGCGCCATGCCCAGTGACACCAGCCGTGCCAGCAAGTCGTGGGCATAGGGTGTGGGATGCACCGGATCGGCGTACTGGTAGTGCGATATGTCGCCGGCAATGGTGCTGGCGTTCGTGCAGGTGAGTGAATAACCTTGCAATGGATTCGCCGCCGAGCTGCTGCTGCACGCCGGTGTGGTGACGTTGCTCAGGCTGTACGCGGCGGGATTCCTGGCCTGGTCGGTGCTTTGTGCATAGGCATCCACCAGCACCACGCCCTGCACGCCGTTCAGATTGCTGGCCAGTTGTGTGTTGAAGGCCTGGGTGACTGCATCGGTCAGGGCCTGGCTGCCTGGCTTGGCCGCTTCAGAGGCGATTGCACTCGGGGTCAGGCTGATGTTGGGCAGATTCACCACCACCACGTATTTGGCGCCCTTGCCGACAATTTGGCTCTTCACCAGGTTGGACAACTCCAGCGCAGCGGTGGCCATGGCCGTGGCGGCTTGCGCGGGCGTGGTGGTGACGCCCACGGTGGCCAGATTCATGAACACATCGTTGGCGCCAGCCAGCACCAGCACCAGCTCCTTGCCATTAAAACTGCCGCCAGTCTTGCCGAGGTGGTTGGCGATCTGTGTGACCACGGGAACCGTCAATTGGCCCAACTGCCCTTGAAAAGCGGTGGTGGGATCGGGCGAGGCCAGCAAAGCGGCATTCCATGGGCCAATCGGGTTGCTCACGCGTGAGCCGCCCTGGGCATAGGCGGTGCATTCCGCGTGGCTGGTCACGGGAGCGGCAAACGCCGCCAGGGCGCCGCTGGATTGCAAGCCGGTCTGGGCGGCGCAGGGCGCGGCCAAGCTCAATTGGCTGGCCACGCGTTCAACCCAGATTTGCGCGCTAGCGCTGTTGACGGTGTATTTGCCACCACCCACCGAGGCAATGCCCGGGGTTTTGTAGCTACCTACATCGCTCAGGCTATCGCCAAACGACACCAGCGAGGTGAACTTGACCTTCGGGCTTTGGTCCCCACCTCCCCCACCACCACCGCAGGCTGTCAAAGACAGCGCCATGACGGCGCCTGCAAGGCTGACTTTCAAAAACTTCATCGGGGGCTCCTTTTGACTTGTTTTGGATTTGTATGCAAAGCTGTTTTACGAACGGTCGTTCGTTTTAGGTGGCCGCGATCTTACGCTTGAAGTACACAAAACGTCACCAGCTAGGGTAAGTACGGGCGCAAATACCAGCGCGTGAGGAAAGTCGATGACGGCTTTTTTCACGCGGGTTAATGCACCGGGTGGGGGCGCCCTTTGAAGCGCAATTTCATGCCTAGGATTGCGCTCGCCAGAGCCAGCGTGATGGCATTGGCAAGCACCACGGGCCAAGCCTGCATCAGCCAGCCGTACAGCAGCCACAGGCTGATGCCGGCGACAAACGCTGCATACATGCCCAGGGAAATGCCGCTGACGTCGCGTGTGCGAAACGTGTGCAGCGCCTGCGGCACAAAGCTGGCGGTGGTCAACGCGGCGGCGGCGTAGCCAATGAGTTCAGAGGCCTGCATGGAGTCTTTGAGCGGTGGACGGTCAGAGCGCCATTATTGGTCTTTAGGGCGATCTTGTGCAGCCCATTCCACCAACGCATTCAGCGCCGGGCGTGCGGCCGAAGCCAGCGGATGGTTGACGATGCCCACCACCACGTAACGCTGGCCGCTGCGCCCGTTGACATAACCGGCCACCGACGCCACGTCGCGCAGCGAACCGGTCTTGAGCTGTGCGTTGCCCAGCGCCTCTTTGATACCCGCCTGGCTGCCCATGCGGCTTACCGTGCCGTCCACGCCCGCCACTGCCAGCGAGTTGGCAAACACGGCCGCTTGTGGGTGGCGTGCGGCACGCTGCAGCAGCGCGGCCAAGGCATGCGCGCTGGTGTGCTCGTCACGGCTCAGCCCCGAGCCGTTTTCGATGTTGGGGCTTGGCACATCGCTGCCCACTGCGCGTGGCCACCAGGCGGTGATGACACTGCGCGAGCCTTCCAGCGTGCCCACGCCCCGGCTGTTGGCGCTGAGTGTCAGGAACAACTGCTGTGCCATCACGTTGTTGCTGAACTTGTTGACGTCGGCAATGATGTCTGAGAGCGGCAGCGAGGGCGCGTCCATCAGCCAACGCGCCTGTGTCGGCACCTTGCCGTCGCGCGCGCTGCCGCTCAGGCTGCCACCGGCCGTGGCAAACATGGCCTGCAGCACGCGACGTGAATAACTTGCCGGGTCGGCATAGGCCACGGGCCAGACCCGTTCACCACAACTGGCCGGATAGGGCCCGGCGAAACGCACGCGGTTCGGATCGGCAAAGTCGGCCTGCAAGCCCGCGCGCCAATCGCCGCAGGCTTGTGGCGAAAGGGGCACACTGGCGTCGATTTGCACATCGGCAATCGGCGGCTCGCTTTTCACGGTGGCGGTTTTGCCATTGGCATCGGGCGTGAGCGTGAAGATCAGCGACTTGAAGTTCACCAGCAGCGCATCCGGGGTGCTGTTGTAGGGGCGTAGCGGTTCGCCGTCGAATTCGGCCGGATCGCGGTTGATGGGCTCGAAGTAGCTATGGTCCAGCACCATGTCGCCGCGCACCTGCTGTACGCCGCGCGCCTGCAGGGTTTTGAAGGTCTGGTCAATGCGTTCCAGCACCAGCTTGGGGTCGCCGCCGCCGCGCACGTACAGATTGCCTTGCAGCACGCCGTTCGCCACCGGGCCGTCGGCGTAAAAACGCGTCTTCCAGGTGTAGTCGGCGCCCAGCAGATCGAGCGCGGCGTAAGTGGTCACCAGCTTCATCACCGAAGCCGGGTTCATGTCGACCTGGGCACGGTGGGCCAGCCGGGGCGCCCGCTGGCCGTCGACCGGGGCCACCACAAAACTCACCGCATCACGCGGCACACGTGCGCGGGCCAGGGCGGTGGCGACTTCGGCGGGCAAGGGCTGCCCGGCGGGGGCGCTCCAGCCGGGGTTGCAAAAAACAAGTGTTGACAGGCCTAACAGGGCAAGGCGGCCGCAACCCAGGCGGGCGGGCAAAGACAGGAGTGCAGACACAGGACGGGGGCGGTTGAGGGCTGGTATAGGTGCTGCGGCCAAGTCTACCGCCGCATGTCCCGCCATCGGCGGCGAAACGGGGCGCAACCGATAATCGGCGGATGCAAAATTTCCTGGGCGCCTTCAACGCGCCTTCCTCCAGGGTCAAGGGTGTGGTGGCTGCCGTCGTCACGGTGGCCATCTGGAGCTGTTTTATCGTCATCGCCCGCGCCTCGGCTGCCCGCACGCTGGGCCCGTTTGACATCGCGCTGTGCCGCATGCTGGGCGCCAGTGTGGTGCTGGCGCCGCTGGGCTGGTACCTGGTGCGCACCGGGCAACTGCAGGGCGGGCCTTCGTTGTTTGGCCTGTCGCCGCTGGCGCTGCGCACCACGGCCATCACCGGCAGCCTGGCCGGACTGGGTTATGCGTTGTTGTCGTATTCGGGTTTCTTTTTTGCACCGGCAGCGCATGCCTCGGTGTTGATGCCAGGCAGCCTGCCGCTGTGGACGGCGCTGCTGGCCGCCTTGTTTCTGCATGACCGCATCACCGCCACGCGCGCGCTGGGCCTGCTGTGCATCGTCGCGGGTGACCTGATGGTGGGCGGCCCCAGCCTGTTGCATGCGTTTGAAGGTGGTGATGTCTGGAAGGGCGACCTGCTCTTCATGAGTGCTGCCATCTGCTGGGCGGCCTTCAGCATCGTGGTGCGCCACCACCGGCTGGAGGCCGTGAAGTCCACCGTGGCGCTGACGGTTTTTGCCACCATGGTTTATCTGCCGAGCTACTGGCTGCTCAGCGCCTTCGACGTATTGCCCTCGCGCCTGGCGGCCGCGCCGTGGCGCGAGATCGTGTTCCACATGGTCTTCCAGGGCCTGGGCTCGGTGGTGATTTCGGGCATCACCTTCACCATGATGATCAAGCAGTTTGGCCCCGTGCGTTCGACCATGATCACGGCCTTGGTGCCGGGGCTATCGGCCCTGGGGGCGGTGCTGTTTCTGGGCGAGCCGCTGTACTGGAATTTGCTGGCCGGGCTGGCACTGGTCACCGCGGGCATCCTGTTTGGCGTGCGCCAGGGCAAACCCGTTCCAGCGGCCGTGTCTACTATTAAAAATGAAGCGGTCCCCGCAGAGACGGGGCCCATCAGCAAGGGATTTAGTTTATGAAGTTGCTGGCCTTTGATACCAGCACCGAGGTGCTGTCGATTGCCGTGTTGCACGACGATGAGGTGTGGCAGCACACCAGCGCGGGCGGGCCCAAGGCCTCCACCACGCTGATTCCAGCGCTGCTGGCGCTGCTGGCGCAGGCCCAGCTCAAGCTGCACGAGCTGGACGCCCTAGCGTTTGGTTGCGGCCCGGGCTCGTTCACCGGCCTGCGCACGGCATGCGCGGTGGTGCAGGGCCTGGCTTTTGGCGCCAACCGCCCGGTGTTGCCGGTCGACACCTTGTTGGCCGTGGCCGAGGAAGCGCGTGTGCAACACGGCGTGCACCAGGTGGTGGCCGCCATCGATGCGCGCATGGACGAGATCTACACCGGCCGCTACACCTGGGACGGCCAGCAGTGGCTGGCCCATGGCGACTACAGCTTGGTGCGTCCCGAAGCGCTGGACGTGCCCGCCGGTTGGACGCTCGCCGGCAATGCCGTCGCCGCCTATGGCGAGCGCCTGCCCGCACGCTCCACGGCCGACGTGCTGGCCCTGCCCAGCGCTGCCGCCATGCTGCGTTTGGCGCCCGCCTTGTTGGCCGCTGGTGGCGCTGTGCCCGCCAGCGAAGCCCTGCCGCTGTATATCCGCGACAAGGTGGCGCAAACCACCGCCGAGCGTTTGGCGATCAAGCAAGCCGCTGCCGAGGCGCTGGCGGCAACGGAGTCCGCCAAACCATGAGCGCTAATCCGATCGTGCCAGCGATACAAGAGGCCAGCTTCGAGGCCATGACCCTCGAATGGCTCCCGGCCGTGCTCGAAGTGGAGCTGGCCGCTTACGCCCACCCCTGGAGCCACGTCAACTTTGCCGATGCCTTGAAGTCGGGTTACCAGGCGCAGATGCTGGTGGCCGATGGCCGTGTGATCGGCTACTTTGTGGCCATGAAAGGTGTCGACGAAGTGCACCTGCTGAACATCACCGTGGCACCTCTTTACCAGGGCCAGGGTTGGGCGCGCATCATGCTCGACGCGCTGGCGCTGTGGTCGCGCGGCCAGGGCATGCAGTGGCTTTGGCTGGAGGCGCGCGTGAGCAACCAGCGCGCGCTGCAGGTCTACCTGGCCCATGGCTACCAGCGCGTAGGGCTGCGCAAAAAATACTACCCCGATGCCCATGGCACGCGTGAAGACGCCATCGTCATGAGCCTGAAATTGTGAACCTGAACATGAGAACCCCCGCATGATGGATCTGGACAACCGCCAGCGCGCCATGCTGGCCGAAATGGGTGCGCCCGTGTGGTGGCCGCAAAGCCTGCCGCCGGAAGAGATGCCGCCTCTGCCCGTAGCTGCCGTCGTTGCCGCTGCGGCTGAAGCGCCCGCTGCTGTGGCGCCTGCGCCCGCGCCCGTGCGTGCCCCCCAGGCCCCACAAGCCTTGACGGCGGAGTTTGCTGCGCAAGCGATTGTTGCCGCCGCAGGTGGCGGCCGCGTGGCTGACCGGTTGGGTGCCGCGCCGCAACGCGCGCCAGCCGTGCCGCTCAGCGGCCCTGTGGCTACGCTCAACTGGGCCGAGCTGCAGACCGCCGTGTCGCAGTGCGAGGCCTGCAGCCTGTGCAAGACGCGCAAGAACACGGTCTTCGGCGTGGGCCCTGCGCCGGTTGCTGAAGGCCAGCCGCCACATGCCGATTGGCTCATCGTGGGCGAAGCGCCGGGCGAAAACGAAGACTTGCAGGGTGAACCTTTTGTTGGCCAAGCCGGGCGTCTGCTGGACAACATGCTCAAGGCACTGGGTGTGTCGCGCCAAGGTGTGGACGGCAAACCGCAGCACGCGGCCTGCGTGGTCAATGTGCTCAAGTGCCGCCCGCCGGGCAACCGCAACCCATCGCCCGAAGAGGTGGCCTTGTGTTCACCCTTCCTGCGGCGCCAGGTGGAGTTGCTGCAGCCCAAGGTGATTCTGGCCATGGGCCGTTTTGCGGTGCAGGCCTTGCTGGCCGAGTCGGTGACGGATGTGCAGTCGGCACCGCTCGGGCGCCTGCGTGGCACGCCTTACCGCTACCACGGTGTGCCGGTGGTGGTGACCTACCACCCGGCCTACCTGCTGCGCAACCTGCCCGACAAGGCCAAGGCCTGGGCCGACCTTTGCCTGGCGCAGCGTGTGTGGCGCGAGGGTTTGCCGGGCTAGGTTTGCGCCGCGAGGCGCGGGGGTGATCGGCCTGTTACAGCACCATCTTGTCGCGGCCGACGATGATCTCGCCCTTGAAGTGTTTTGAGGCTTGGTCAATCCACACGCTGTCGGCCACCGGCTCATCACCTGGCAGCAGGTGTGATAGCACCAGGGTCTTCACACCGGCCTGTGCGGCCACGCGGCCCGCGTCTTCGGCCGAGGTATGGCCCTTGCGCAGAAACTCGCGCAGTGTGGGTGGCACATAGGGGCGTTTGGCCAGCATTTGTTCGATGCTGGGTTCATACATGGCTTCGTGCACCAGCACGTCGGCGCCGCGCGCCAGGCGGGCCACGGCATCGGATTGCGCGGTGTCACCCGAGATGACGATGCTGCGCTCGGCGGTATCAAAGCGGTAGGCCAGCGCCACTTCAAACGGCGCGTGGTCGGCCAGGGCTGCCGTGATCTTCACGCTGCTGTCTTCATGCACCAGGCCGGGGCTGGACACCTCGCGCACCTGGAACGACTTGGCCACCGGCTCGCGCCGTGTGGCGGCGATGCGGATGTCGGTGTCTTCCTCGAATACGGCGAGTGCGGCCTGGTGCATCTTGAGCATAGGCGGTGGGCCGTAGATGCCAAGCTGGCCCTTGATGCCCAGGATCCAGGCGAGGTTGAGCAGCGCGGGGTAGTCGGCCGTGTGGTCCGAGTGGTGGTGTGTCACCAGGATATGGCTCAACTCGCCCAGGCGCATGCCCATTTCGGTCATGCGGGCAATGGTGCCGTAACCACAGTCGACCAGGAAACCTCGGCCGTTCACAAACACCGCCTGGCTGCTCATCATGCGCGACGGGTGCAGCACCGGCCCGGCCATGGTGCCCAGCAACACCAGGCGTGTGCCGTTGGCCCAGGGCTGGGCAGTAGGCGTTGGCTGGCTTTGGGCGCGAGCCACACCGGCGGCGAGCAGCGCGCTGCCGGTGGCCGCCTTCAGCAGTGTGCGTCTGGCGAATGTGCTGTTCATGCGGTGGCGGCGTCAGTGTTCAGCTCGACTTTCCACGCGTCGTAGCCGTAGACCCAGTCGGCATTGCCACCGGCGCGCAGCCAGTTGTTGCCACGCGAACCGATCTGGATCTGGCTGGCGCGCTCCAGGCGCAGGGCCTCGTAGCTGGCCAGGGCGGCGGGCACGTCGGCGCGGCTGCTCACTTGGCTCAGGCAGCGGGCCAGCACCACGCCGTCTTCTATCGCCATGCCGGCGCCTTGGGCCATGAAGGGCATCATGGGGTGGCAGGCGTCGCCCACCAGGGTAATGGCGCCGCGCGACCAATGCGTCAGCGGGTCGCGTTCATACAGCGCCGTTTTCAGCACGCTGTCGCAGGCTTCCAGCAGGGCGCGTGCGTCGGGGTGGAAGGCGGCGTAGAAGCCACGTAATTCTTCCACGCTGCCCGCGGTGGTCCAGGATTCTTCGTGCCACGAGTCTTGTGCGGTGGTGGCGAAGATGAAGGTATCGCGCCCCTGGTTCAGCGGGAAGGTAACGATCTGGCTCTCAGCCGTCGGGCCCCACCATTTGGTGAAAGCGGCGATGTTGGGTACGTCCTTCACACGCTCGGTCGGCACCACGGCGCGGAATGCGACCACGCCGGTGAAGCGCGGGCTCTCGGCGCCAAACAGCGCGTTGCGCACCACGGAGTGGATGCCGTCGGCGCCTATCAACACATCCAGGCCGTTGGCGCTGCTGCCGTCGGTGAAGCTGACGTCCACCTGCCCGCTGGCCTGGGTGTCGATACTTTTCACACGCTTGGCAAACTGCACGCGGTTGGCCGGGAAGGCCTCGGCCAACGCGGCCAGCAGGTCGGCGCGGTGGATGGTGAGTTGCGGCGCGCCGTACTTGCGTTCGGCCTCGTCACCCATCACCAGGCGCGAGGTTTCTTCGCCGCTGTCCCAGGTGCGGCTGATGCGGTGTGTGGGCCGCGCGGCCGAGGCGCGCGCGGCGCGCGCAATGCTCTCGCCCAAACCGTCGAGCGCACGCACGGCGTTGGGCGTGAGGTTGATGTCTGCGCCCACGCGCAGGTACTGTTGGCTTTGCTCGAACACGACCACGTCGTGACCTGCCTGGTGCAAGGCGTTGGCCGCTGCCAAGCCGCCAATGCCGCCGCCAACGATGCCGATTTTGAGTGCGCTCATGGTTTGTCTCCTATTACCTATTCACTAGCTGCTAGCGTCTTGATCAGAACGAGTGTTCGATGCCCACCGTCAAGCCGGTCTGGGTTGTGCCGGGGGCGATGCCTGCGACCGAGCGTGGGAACACGCCGTATTGGCCGTTGGCGCGGTTGCGCACTTGGTAGACCGAGGTGAACACGTCGGTGCGCTTGGAGAAGTCGTAGCGGTAGCCCAGAGCCCAGGTGGCCGCGCCCACGTCGGTGGTGGAGCAGGCGCTTGATCCCGCGCGGCTGCAGCTGCCGTCAGACGCCATGCCGTAGTTGGCCCAGGCGCTGTGTGCGCCGTCGCGGAACTGCACCAGCGCAGCCCAGGCGTTGCGGCTGTATTCGTTGATGCCGCCGGCGGCGACGTTGTCGGCTTGGTAGTCGACGCGGTCGAACGTGCCTTGCACCGTCCAGTTAGGTGTCACGGTGTAGCGTGCGATCAGGCGGTGGTTGACATCCTTGGAGCCCGTGGCGGTGGAGCCGGTGCTGTCGGGGTTGGCGGCGGCGTTCGAGCCTATCCAGGCCACACCGAAGTAGTCGTTTTGCTGTTGGTAGGCGTAGCGCAGCATCAGGCCGCCGATGATGTATTCAGCGCCGAAGCCAGCCACAGATGCCTTGTACTTGCTGCCGTTGGCGGCGGTCTTTTCTGCTTCAGGCAGGGAGTAGGACACGCGCATCGACAGGCCAGCCCACGAGGGCGTCCAGTACTGCACCGAGTTGCCTTGGCGGCGGTTGAAGGTGGCGTCGCTGGCGCTGTTGGTTCGCGTATCGGCCGTCACGGAGGAGCCAACGTTGAAGCCGGGTGTGGCGAAGATCACCGAGCTGTCGCCCGCGTAGGGGTTGCGCACACCGTTGGTCAGGCCCAGGTGCGACCAGGCGCTGGGCGTATCCCAGCTACCCGCAAACACGGTACCCCAGGTGCGCGAACTCAGGCCGACGCGGGTGTTGCGGTTGAAGAAGCGGCTGGCGGCAGCCGGGCCGCCGGTCAAGGTGCCATCGTCCACGCCCATGCCGCTTTCCAGCTGGAAGATGGTCGACAAACCGCCACCCAGGTCTTCGGTGCCGCGCATGCCCCAGTTGGAGGTAGAGCTTTGCATGCGGTTGACGCTGTAGTTGCCGGCGCCGTTGTAGCTGCTGGCGGGCAGCATGGAAGGGCGGTTGGCCGGTGCCGTGCTGGCCGCGTCGCTGACCGAGATGTGGTCGATCATGGGCACCAGCAAACCGTACAGCTGGACGTTGTTGGACTGGGCTTGTGCGCTGGTGGCGCAGAACGTCAGGACGGCCAGGGCGGCGGCGCTCAGGGAGAGAGTTTGTTTCATCGGTGGCGAACGTTGGGTGAACTAAAAAAGGGCTGCAGTCCCTGCCGGCTCTGGACGGTCTGAGGACAGTGGATTCTTTGAGCGCAGGCGTTTTTGCAGAACCACCAGGACGCTGGATTTGGACACTATTCGTACAGACTTTGGCGCCAGACATCAACGCGTCACGCATTTGTTTTACCAGTGGTTTGCGGCCGGGTTTTGCGGCCTTTTTTGTTCCATCGGCTGAACGCCTGGATGCGCTTGTCGCTCGCTGAGGCGCTGTCGCGCCGGCGGCGCGGTTCGTGCTTCCCACAAGTGTTTTTCAACTGTGTTTGAGTACGATGCGCCATGGATGTTTTGAGTGATGTGCTGTCGATTTGCCGGTCCGAGCATGCGGTGAGTGCGCGCTTTGCGTTGACCGCGCCTTGGGGCCTGCAGTCCAGCGGTGTGCCGGGTTCGTTGATCCGCGTGGCGCGCGGTGCGCCGTTCTGGATGCAGGTGCAGGGTGGTGCGCCGTTTTGTGTGGAGGCCGGCGATCTGGTGATGCTGCCGCTGGGGGCGCCGCACACTCTTTGCTCACAACCCGGGGTTGCGGCAGAGCCCTTTGCCAAGTTGATTGCACGCCACCGCGTGGGGGCGCCGGACGAGAACCCTTTGGTTTTTGCGCACGGCGGCGGCGGTGCGTTGACCGACATGTTCACCACGCAGGTGTGGTTCTCGGCCTATTGCCGGCATTCTGTGCTCAGCATACTGCCGCCGGTCATCCACATCCGCCACCGCGAGCTCGACGTCGCCAACTGCCTGGCCACGACGATGGAGTCGCTGGTGATAGAAACGCTGGCGCAGCGTCCGGGCTGGCGCCTGTCGGCGGCGCGCATGGGCGAACTGCTGCTGGTCAATATCGTGCGCGAGCATTTGGCGGTGACCGGCGCCAGCGCGCTGGGCGCAGGCTGGCTGCGCGGCTTGTCGGATGCGGGCATCGCCCGCGCCATCATGCGTATGCACCAGCAGCCGGGGCAGGGCTGGACGGTGGAGTCGCTGGCGCGCGAAGCCGGCATGTCGCGCACGCGGTTTGCCAGCACCTTCAAGAGCCTGGTTGGTGTCACGCCTATCCATTACCTGACCTCGCACCGCATGGCCTTGGTGGCCGAGCAACTGGAGGGCGGACGCCAGTCGCAGGCGCAGATTGCGCAAGACGTGGGTTATGAATCGGACAAGGTTTTGGCGCGCGCCTTTCGCCGCTGGGCCGGCGTGACGCCAAGCGCTTATGTGCGCCGCGAAAAGCGCCGCCGCCCCGGCACCACGGCGTACGAGATCGCTGAACAGGCGCTATCAGGAACAGGTTCTAAAATCGGCGCATGACTTTTCTTGACATGCTCCACGACGCCGAGCAAAAAAATGGCTCGATGCTGTGTGTGGGGCTGGACCCCGATCCGGCGAAATTCCCCGGCGCCATGCGGGGCGACGCCAGCAAAATCTTCGACTTCTGCGCGCGTATTGTGGAGGCCACGGCCGACCTCAGCATGGCCTTTAAACCGCAGATCGCCTACTTTGCCGCGCACCGCGCCGAAGACCAGCTTGAACGCCTGATGGCCTTCATGAAGCAGGTGGCGCCCCACGTGCCCATCATTCTGGACGCCAAGCGTGGCGACATCGGCTCCACCGCCGAGCAATACGCCGCCGAAGCCTTTGTGCGCTACCAGGCCGACGCGGTGACCCTGTCGCCCTTCATGGGTTTTGACTCGGTGCAGCCCTATCTGCAATACCCCGGCAAGGGTGCGTTTTTGCTGTGCCGCACCTCCAACCCGGGTGGTGATGACCTGCAGAACCAACGCCTGTCGTCGGTGGAAGGCCAGCCCCTGCTGTACGAACACGTGGCGCGCCTGGCCCAAGGGCCTTGGAACCTGAACGGCCAGCTGGGCCTGGTGGTCGGTGCCACGTACCCGGCAGAGATCGAACGTGTGCGTGAACTCGCCCCCACGGTGCCGCTGCTGATTCCCGGTGTGGGTGCCCAAGGCGGTGACGCATTGGCCACCGTGAAGGCCGGTTGGCGGCCGAATGGCCAGACCATCGTGAACTCGTCGCGCGCCATTCTGTACGCCTCGGCCGGTGACGACTTTGCCGATGCGGCGCGCCGCGAGGCCATCAAGACCCGCGACACCTTGCAAGCCGCACGCCCCAGCAAATAAACCGTCAGCTATAAAAAAAGCAGCTACCTGCGCATACCGGATGCGCGTGTAGCTGCTTTTTTATTGACGGTGCGAAAACGCTTTAAGGTCCGAAGCTGAAGTTGTTCACCAGCAGGTACCACATGATCAGGCCCGGAATGATCACCGGCAAGGCCAGGACCACAAACGTCAGCGCGGTCAGGATGAACATGGAGATGTCCTCCCACCACTGCAGCAGCAGTACGCGCAGGTCGACTTCCCAAAAGTTTTGATGTTGATTGTGGTTCTGTTTCATATGCCCCTCCGGCCCGCGCCCGCCTGCAAGAAGCAGTCAGTTGTTACAACTCAGTTTAGTCTTCCCTGGCCAAAAAGCCAGTGGCGAGCCGCCTGGGTAAACCTTGATGTAGATCAATTCCGCGCACCTTATTGGGGCTTTGCCGACGGCCGGAAGGGGTAAAACCAGGCCATACGAGAGAATAAAGTTTCTACATGTAACGAGGTGAACGGGCTTTATGCGAACGAATTTGCCGGTCAGCGGGCAGTTTTATGATTTCCCGGCCGACCAGATGTTGGTGTCCACCACCGACACGCGCGGCCACATCACCCACTGCAACAGCGCGTTTGTCGAAGTCAGCGGCTTCACCTACGACGAACTGATTGGGCAGCCGCACAACCTGATCCGCCACCCTGACATGCCGGCCGAAGCCTTCAAGGACATGTGGAGCACCATAGGCCACGGCCAGCCTTGGACCGGCCTGGTGAAGAACCGCCGCAAAAACGGCGACCACTACTGGGTGCAGGCCAATGTCACGCCCATCATGGCCAACGGCAAGCCGCGTGGTTATATGTCGGTGCGTGTGAAGCCCAGCGATGCGCAAGTGCAAGCGGCCGAGGCGCTGTACCAAAAAATGCGCCGCGAGCGTGAGTCCGGCAAGGCTTCGCTGCATTTGCAAGCGGGCGAAGTGATTCCGCATGGTGTGGCCGGTTGGCTGGGGCGTTTGTCGCGTATGTCGCTCACGCAGTGGCTGGTGTTGGCCCTGTGCCTGGTGGCCGCGTTGACCATGCTGCCGCTGGCGCTGGGTTTGACGGGCATGGCGCTGGCCGCGACGCAATTGCTGGTGTTGCTGCTCGGTGGTGGTGCGGTGCTGGGCTGGTTCCACGGCCAGTTCTCGCGTGCCATGCACGAGGCCAGCCGTTTGGCAGGCGACTTGGCGGCCTGCAATCTGGCGGGCAGCGTGCCCATCGATTTTGTGCAGCCCGTGGGTGGCCTGATGCAGCGCCTGCGGCAAATCCAGGTGAATCTGCGCGCCGTGGTGGGTGATGTGCGCAGCGAGATCAGCGGCTTCAACCAGACCGCTGCCGAAGTAGCGGCCGGCGGCATGGATTTGTCGTCGCGCACCGAGTCCCAGGCCAGCAGCCTGGAGCAAACTGCGGCATCGATGGAAGAGTTGTCGAGCACAGTGCGCACCACCGCCGACACGGCAGCACAGGTGTCACAGCAAAGCGCACAAAGCACCGAAGTGGCGGCGCGTGGCAGCGCGGCCGTGCACCAAGTGGGCATGGCGATGGACGCGATCCAGGACTCGTCGGCCAAGGTCGGCGACATCATTGGTGTGATCGAAAGCATTGCGTTCCAGACCAACATCCTGGCGCTGAATGCGGCGGTGGAGGCCGCGCGTGCCGGCGAGCAGGGCCGTGGCTTTGCCGTCGTGGCCTCTGAAGTGCGCGCGCTGGCACAACGCAGCGGCAGCGCCGCCAAAGAGATTCGCGGGCTGATTTCCAAGTCGGTGGAACAGGTGACACGCGGCACGGCGCAGATGAAGGCCGCGGGCGCCACCATAGACGAAGTGGTGGTCTCGGTGAAGGCCGTGGGTGAGCTGGTGCAGCAAATCAGCACCGCCACCAAGGAACAGGCCGTGGGCATTACCCAGGTGAACGAAGCGGTGAACCACCTCGACACCGTGACGCAGCAAAACGCCGCGCTGGTGGAAGAGTCCGCTGCGTCGGCCGCAGGGCTGAACAGCAGCGCCGTGACGCTGCAACGCGCGGTGCAGGTGTTCCACCTGCCGCGCGGTTAAAGCCTCAGCTCGCGGGGCCGGTCAAGCTGGTTCGCTGCTGCTGCGCGAGGCGTCGAGCTGCGCCTTGGCGCGTTGTGCGAGGGCGATGTCGCCCGGCGTTTCGGGGGTCCAGGGCTGGATGGGCATGGGGCGGCCGTGTGAGTCCACCGACACAAACACAATCATGCATTCGGTCGTGGTTTGCATCTTGCCGCCCTTCATGTCGCCGCTGCGCACTTCCACCGAGATGTTCATGCTGGTGTTGCCGGTGTAGGCCAGGCGCGCTTCAACTTCCACCAGGTCGCCAATCATGATGGGGTGGAAGAAACGAATGCCCCCCACGTAGACCGTGATGCAGTAACGCTTGGCCCAGCTGGTGGCGCAGGCGTAACCGGCCTCGTCAATCCACTTCATGACGGTGCCACCATGCACCTTGCCTCCAAAGTTGACGGTGTTGGGCTCGGCCAGAAAACGCAAGGTGATGGCTGACATGAAAATCTCTCGAAAGGAGTATGGTTGTGGGGCTTGTGGTCGTGAAAATGAGTCAAAAGATGACCCAATTTGCATCCGCGACGGATTATCTTGGTTTTGTTGTGGGCCGGAACACCAGGCTTGATTGCTAGATTTTTGCGAGTGCTGCATTGATTGCGCTCAATCTGCACTCAATTGGTGTGTAACTGTTTTCAATAATGTGTCAAGATGTTAGAAATGACCTTGCAAGCGAAAACCATACCTGTGTTTCTGCTACGCTTTATTCGCAGTTTCTCCTCCTAAAACTTGAAAGGCGTCACCATGTCAAAGAGTAACCAAGCAGGCATCGAATCCCAAGAACAACTGGTCAGCGAAATCAAGGCCGTGATCTCTGACGCCGAGCAAATGCTGAGCGACACCGCCGACCAGGCCGGTGAAAAAGTCGTCAAGCTGCGCGCGCGTGTGCAAGCCCGCCTGCACGACGCCAAAGTGCGCCTGGTGCATGCCGAAGAAGTGCTGCTGGCCAAGACCAAGGCTGCTGCCAAGGCGACTGACGCCTATGTGCACGAATCTCCCTGGACTGCGATTGGCGTGGCCGGTGCGGTTGGTCTGTTGGTCGGGCTGATCATTGGCCGTCGTTAAAAATCACTACGCTGACCACGTCATGCACAAAGGAACCGTCTCACGTCAGTGGCATGTTTCGCAGCATGTTTAAAGGCGGCCCTTTTTCAGCGCTGCGGGGTGTGCTGGACACGCTGATCACCTCCGGCCACACCCGGCTGCAGTTGCTGGGCAACGAGATCCAGACCGAAAAGCATCGCGCGCTGCACCAGCTGGCCTTGCTTGGGGCCGCACTCATCTGCGCGGCGATTGCACTGTGCCTGGCTGTGGTGCTGGTGCTGGTGTTGTTCTGGGATCAGCGTGTGGCGGTGCTCAGCGGTTTGCTGGCGCTGTCTCTTGTGGGCACTCTTGTGGCGGTGTTGGCGATGCGCAAAGTTGGCCAGCGCGACACCCATATCTTTGCCTCCAGCCTCGCAGAACTGCAGGAAGACCTGCGCCAACTCAAGGCGGCCAGCCGCGCAGCCAATGAGCAAAAAGACCCTGGTTGAACTGCGCATAGAGCGCACTCTGCTGCTCGAGCGCATCGCCGTGCAGCGGCAAACGCTGCGCCAGCAACTGGCGCCGGTGCAACGCGCCTCCGACGTCACCGACCGCTTCAACGATTTGCTGGCGCGTGCCATCGCTTTTGTCAAAACCAACCCGCAAAGCCTGGCCGCCGTCGGCCTGCTGGTGGCCTTGGTGAAGCCGCGTAGTGCCTGGCGTTGGGCCAAGCGTGGTTTCATGCTATGGCGCACGGCCAAGGCCGTGCGGCAGTTTCAGCCCCAGGGCTGGCTGAATCTATTGCGCAGATTCATCTGAGCTGGCCCTTGAGGCGCAACGCCTCTAGCGTGTGAGCCGTTAACCCGCCGCTATGAACCCGCCCCCAGATAGCGCTTCAAGTAGCGCCCGGTGTGGCTGTCTTGGTTTTCAGCCAACTGCTCTGGCGTGCCCGCGCCCACCACCATGCCACCGCCCGAGCCGCCCTCAGGCCCCATGTCGATCAGCCAATCGGCGGTCTTGATCACGTCCAGGTTGTGCTCGATGACCACAATGGTATTGCCCGCGTCGCGCAACTGGTGCAGCACCTTCAGCAGCAAATCCACGTCGGCGAAATGCAGGCCGGTGGTGGGTTCGTCCAGGATGTAGAGTGTGCGGCCGGTGTCGCGTTTGCTGAGCTCCAGCGCCAGCTTCACGCGCTGCGCTTCGCCGCCCGAGAGTGTGGTCGCCGACTGGCCGAGCTTGATGTACGACAGACCCACGTCTAGCAGGGTTTGCAGCTTGCGCGCGATGGTGGGCACGGCCTTCAGGAATTCGTGCGCGGCCTCGACCGTCAGCTCCAGGATTTGCGCGATGTTTTTGCCCTTGTAGAGCACTTCCAGGGTTTCGCGGTTGTAGCGCTGGCCCTTGCACACGTCGCAGGGCACATAGACATCGGGCAGAAAGTGCATCTCCACTTTCACCATGCCGTCGCCCTGGCAGGCTTCGCAGCGGCCACCGGCGACGTTGAAGCTGAAGCGGCCCGGGCCGTAGCCGCGTTCGCGTGCGGTCGGCACCTCGGCCATCAACTCGCGGATGGGTGTGAACAGGCCGGTGTAGGTGGCGGGGTTGGAACGTGGCGTGCGGCCAATCGGCGACTGGTCGACGTTGATCACCTTGTCGAAATGCTCCATGCCTATGATTTCGTCAAACGGCGCGGGCTCGTCGTGTGCGCGGTAGATCTGGCGTGCGGCGGCGGCGTAGAGTGTGTCGTTGACCAGCGTTGATTTACCCGAGCCGGAAACACCGGTCACGCAGGTGAACAGGCCCACAGGAAAGTCCACGCTGACCTTCTTCAAATTGTGCCCGCTGGCGCCCACGATGCGCAGTGTTTGCAGGCCGGACTTGGGCGCTTCCGGTGCGCCTTCACCAGTGTTTTTGCCTTTTGCTTTTGCGGGCGGCGGGCTGCTTTGGCCGACGATGGGCAGCCAGGGCGTGCGCCGCTTGGGCACGGCAATTTGCAGCGTGCCGGCCAGGTACTTGCCGGTCAGCGATGCAGGGGTGTCGCGCACCTCGTCAAAGTTGCCCTGCGCAATCACGCGGCCGCCGTGGATGCCGGCGCCCAGGCCCATGTCGATGATGTGGTCGGCGGCGCGCATCATGTCTTCGTCGTGCTCCACCACCAACACGCTGTTGCCAATGTCGCGCAGGTGTTTGAGGGTGTCGATCAGCCGGTCGTTGTCGCGTTGGTGCAGGCCTATGCTGGGCTCGTCTAGCACGTACATCACACCCGTCAGACCCGAGCCGATTTGTGAGGCCAGGCGGATGCGCTGCGCCTCGCCGCCCGACAGGGTTTCGGCACTGCGGTCCAGGCTCAGATAGTTGAGGCCTACGTCGTTCAGGAACTTCAGGCGCAAGCCGATTTCGCGCACCACCTTGTCGGCGATCTCGGCCTTGGCGCCCTGTAACGACAAGTTATGGAAATACGCCAGGCTTTCGCGCAGGGTGCTGCGGCTGATCTCGAAAATCGCGCGCATCTGCTCGCCCGTGCCAATCTTCACAAAGCGGGCTTCGCGGCGCAGGCGCGAGCCCATGCAGTCGGGGCAGGGCTGGGTGTTGCGATAGCGCGCCAACTCTTCACGCACCACGGCCGAATCGGTCTCGCGGTAGCGGCGTTGCAGGTTAGGCAGAATGCCTTCGAAGGCATGTTTCTTGGTGAGCTTTTTGCCCGAAGACGGACCCGAGTCGAGCACGTAGCTGAACTTGATTTCTTCTTCGCCCGAGCCGTACAGAATCACCTGCTGCACTTCGGCCGGCAGGCTTTCAAACGCGGCGTCGATGTTGAACTTGTAATGTTTGGCCAGCGACTCCAAGAGCGCAAAGTAGTAGCCGTTGCGCCGGTCCCAGCCCTTGATGGCGCCGCTGGCCAGGCTCAGTGTGGGAAACGCCACCACCCGTGTCACATCAAACACCTCGGTCTGGCCCAGGCCGTCACATGACGGGCAGGCGCCCGCGGGCGAGTTGAACGAGAACAGCCGTGGCTCCAGCTCGGCCAGCGAATAGCTGCACACCGGGCAGGAGAACTTGGCGTTGAACAGGTGTTCGTTGCCGCTGTCCATCTCCACCGCCAGGGCGCGGCCTTCGGCCAGGCGCAGCGCGGTTTCAAAACTCTCGGCCAGACGCTGGCGCACCTGGTCGCGCGCCTGTGGGTCGGCCGGGCCGCGCACCTTGACGCGGTCAATCACCACGTCGATGTTGTGCTTCTCGGTCTTTTTCAGCTTGGGCAGGTTTTCATACTCGTAGGCCTGGCCATCGACGCGGAAGCGGATGTAGCCCTGGGCCTGCAGCTCGGTGAACACTTCCACGAATTCACCCTTGCGCTCACGCGCAATCGGCGCCAGTACCATCAGCCGGGTGTCGTCGGGCAGGGCCAGCACGGTGTCGACCATTTGGCTCACGGTTTGCGCCTGCAGTGGCAGGTCGTGGTCGGGGCAGTAGGGTGTGCCGGCGCGGGCGAACAGCAGGCGCAGGTAGTCGTGGATCTCGGTCACCGTGCCCACGGTGGAGCGCGGGTTGTGGCTGGTGGCTTTTTGCTCGATGGAGATGGCCGGGCTCAGGCCCTCGATCATGTCCACGTCGGGCTTGTCCATCAGCTGCAGAAACTGCCGTGCGTAGGTCGACAGACTCTCCACATAACGGCGCTGGCCTTCGGCGTACAAGGTGTCAAACGCCAGGCTGGACTTGCCGGAACCGCTTAAACCCGTGATCACGACCAACCGGTTGCGCGGAATATCGAGGTCTATGTTCTTCAGGTTGTGCGTGCGTGCGCCGCGGATGCTGATGCGCTGCTGCTGGACCAGGCGTTGGTAAATGCCTTCGTCGCGTGCGGTATCGTCGTGGGAAGATTTCAAGTGCGGACCACAAAATTGGGTAACCCGCCATGATAGTGAATCACTAGCCGTTATGCGGTGCGGCGGCTGGATGATAGGTGAGAATCCAGGGTTGCTTGTTGTTCTTAAGCCCACCTTGTTTCGCGTTCAGTCGTGCCAAAACCCTCTACCTCCCCGCAAGCTGCTGCCAGTCTGATGACACCCACCGAGCGGCGCGCCAGCCAAGGCCTGGCTTTCATCTTCGCGTTGCGCATGTTGGGCCTGTTTCTGGTGCTGCCGGTGTTTGCGCTGGAGGCGCAAAAGTACCCCGGTGGCGACAACCCCGCCCTGGTAGGGCTGGCCATGGGGCTATACGGGCTGACGCAAGCCGTGCTGCAACTGCCGTTTGGCATGGCCTCGGACCGTTTTGGCCGCAAGCGGGTCATCGTCATCGGCCTGCTGGTGTTTGTGCTGGGCAGCCTGCTGGCCGCTTGGGCGACCAGCTTGCAGGGCTTGGCGCTGGGGCGAGCGCTGCAAGGGGCCGGCGCGGTGTCGGCTGCGGTCACGGCGCTGCTGGCCGATCTCACACGCGACCAGGTGCGCACCAAAGGCATGGCCCTCATCGGCATGAGCATCGGCCTGATGTTTGCCGTGGCGCTGGTGCTGGCGCCCTGGCTCACGGCGCTGGTGGGCTTGCCTGGACTTTTCTATGTGACCGCGCTGCTTGCGCTGGGCGGTATTGCCGCCGTGTGCTGGTGGGTGCCGGCCGAGCCGCCACGCCACGCCCACACCGCCTCCAGCCGCGCGCGTTTTGCCGATGTGCTGGCCGATGCCCAACTGCTGCGCCTGAATGCCGGTGTGTTCGTCTTGCACGCCGTGCAAATGGCCATGTGGGTGGCACTGCCCGCCTGGTTGGTGTTGGCCGGGCTGGCGCGGGCCGACCACTGGCAGGTGTATTTGCCAGCGGTTGTGTTGTCGTTTGGCGTGATGGGGGCGCTGCTGTTCCCGATGGAGCGGCGCGGCCAGTTGCGCACCGCCCTGCGTGGCGCGGTGGCTTTGCTGGCGCTGGTGCAGGCAGGGTTTTTGTGGGTGGCTTATTTAGACCCAAATAGCCTGTCGCTGGCGCCACTGGTGTGGCTGCTGCTCCTGTTTTTCTGCGCGTTTAATTGTTTGGAGGCCAGCTTGCCAAGCCTGGTGTCGCGCCTGGCGCCAATCACGGCACGCGGGGCGGCGCTGGGGGTCTTCAACACCTGCCAGTCGCTGGGTTTGTTTGCGGGCGGTGCCTTGGGCGGCTTGTTGCTCAAGCAGGCCGGGCCACAAGGCTTGTTCTGGGCTACGCTGCTGTTGAGCGGTTTGTGGCTGGCGCTGATGTGGGGTGTTCGGCCGACGGCTTCGGCGCATCCGTCGGCTGCGCGGTAACTAATCTCACCATGTGTTCGGCCAGCGTTTCATACAAGGGCCGGCACAACATGCGCGACACCAAGCTGGCCAACATCGCGGCCGACATCAAGCTCAACACCATGGCGTGTCCGTCCACCATCTCCATCACGATGATGAAGGACGTGAGCGGCGCCTGCGTCACCGCCGCCAGAAAACCCGCCATGCCCATGGCGATCAGTGCGGGCGTGATATCGCCGCCAAACACCGCCGCCACGTTGTGCCCTATGCCCGCGCCTATGGACAGCGACGGCGCAAAAATGCCGCCGGGCACGCCGCACCAGGCCGTGAGCCAGGTGGCCACCAGCTTCAGCGTGACGTAAAAGGCCGGGGCATTGAAGTCGCCCTCCAGCATGTCGTGCACCGCGTGTGAACCCGCGCCAAAGGTGGCGCCGCCAGTCACCAGGCCAATGATGGCAATCACCAGGCCGCCCGCTGCTGCAAAACGATAGGGGTGGCGACTGCGCCAGCGGCTGATGCGGTCGGGTGACGAGCCGGTGAGCGAGGCCGTCATCAGCCGTGCAAACAGCCCGCCCAGACCGCCGCACACCAGCGCCACCACCAGGCCGGGCGCCAATGCGTCCCAGCCTAGGTGCGGCACTTTGATCACGCCAAAGTAGGTGACGTTGCCAAAGGTGGAAACGGCCACCAGACCCGCCAGCACAATGGCGGTGATGATTAGCCCGCTGCTGCGCGATTCAAGCTTGCGCGAGAGTTCTTCAATGGCAAACACCACGCCCGCCAGCGGCGCATTGAACGCCGCCGCAATCCCCGCCGCGCCGCCCGCCACCAGCAAGGCGTGTGCCGTGATGCCAGAGCCCGGCCGCAGCCAGCGCTGCGCATGCTGCATCACGCCTGCCGCCACCTGCACCGACGGGCCTTCGCGGCCTATCGACAGGCCTGCCAGCAGCCCCAGCGACGACAAACCAATTTTCGCGATCGACAGCGGGAGCGAAACAAAACGGCTGCGCTCAGCAGCCGGGAGGTGTGGGTCCAGCGCGGCAATGACGTGTGGTATGCCGGAGCCGCCCGCGCCGGGGAAGAAGCGCCGCGTGGCCCAGACCACGCCCACGGTGATGGCCGGTGTCCACAGCAGCACGGCCCAGCTGAAGCGATGGAATAACACCTCAAAATGGCCAAAAGTCCAGTCACTGAGCAGCGTGAACCCCACGACCAGCAGGCCGGCGAGCACGGCGTAGGCCAGCACAATGGCCCGATCCAGCCAGACGCGCCCGTTTGACAGTTCGCTGCGCAGGTTCTGCAAAAAGTCGGGTTCGCGGTGCATGGCCTACGACTATAGTCGTATCGATGAAGCTGCCGATGCGGCACAATGCAGGGTTCGGCGCCGAACCCCCAAAAGGGCTGGCGCACCGTTTTCCAGACAAGATTTACAGGTATAGAACATGGCATCCGTCAACAAGGTCATTCTCATCGGCAATTTGGGCCGAGATCCCGAAGTGCGCACTTTCCCCAGTGGCGACCGGGTGGCGAATGTCACCATTGCCACCACGGAAACCTGGAAAGACAAACAAACCGGCGAACGCCGCGAAGCCACCGAATGGCACCGTGTGGTGTTCCGCGGCGGCTTGGCCGGCATCGTCGAGCAATACCTGCGCAAAGGCTCGCAGGTCTATGTTGAAGGCGCCATCCGCAGCCGCAAGTACAACGACAAGGACGGCATGGAAAAGTCCATCACCGAAATCGTTGCCAACGAGATGACCATGCTCGGCAGCCGCCAAGGCTCCGGTGGTCCTCAAGGTGGTGGCGACGGCTACGACGGTGGCGGCTATGACAGCGCTCCACCACCCCGCCGCGCTCCGGCACCGGCACCACGAGCCGCGGCCCCCGCACCGCGCCAGGCTCCCGCGCCACAAGCCTCCAGCGGCTTTGATGACATGGACGACGATATTCCGTTCTGATTCCGCCCCAGGCGGTCTTTGTTGATAAAAGGCTCGATCCCCTCAGGGGTCGAGCCTTTTTTACTATGCACACACAGCAGTTGCCTGGTGAGTGTTGCCCAGGTGGCAAAGAATGCTGAACGGCCACCGCCGCACGCATGGTGGGGCTGCCGTGGCTTTTATTCATTTCAGCGCTGAACCGCGAACGAGCATGGAAGCAACATGCAAACGCCTTTATTCTGGTCAAGCCGAAAAGTTTTGGCTATGCTGGCCCGTCCAGGCACGCACCAGTGCAGGCTAGGAATGTGCCGCTTGTCCAACCATGTGTGCCACAGAGTGATGTCAAAGTTGGTGCCGTGTTTGTGACGTTGTTTTTGCGATGCATGCCCATTCGGGCGCGATTCAAAACTCTATCTAACCAGGAAAACCGACATGAAAGCTGCATTGATCGTAGGTATCGTGATGGGCGCCAGCGCACTCGTGCTCCCCGCGGCAGGTTTTGCGCAAGGGGCGGCGGCAATCGCCGTGGAAGGTAAGGGGGCCAACGGCGCTGTGAAGGCCGGAGAAATCGAGGTGCGCGCGAAGATTGTCGAACTCGATATGAAGAACCGTGTGGCCGTGCTGCGCGGCCCCAAGGGCAATATTGTGATGGTCGACGTTCCGGCCGAAGTCAAGGGCCTGGACCAGGTGCGCGTGGGCGACGACTTGGTGTTCCGTTATGCCGCCGCTGTGGTGGCCAAGTTGGAAAAGGTGTCTGGTACTGCCGGTATTCGAGAAAATACGGAGAAGACCGAGACCGTGGCCGCCCCCGCAGGTGCCTTGCCGGGCAGGGCCAGTGCGCGCACGGTGGAAGTGCTGGCGACGATCACGGCACTCAACGCCAAGGCTGGCACGGCGACACTGCGTGGCGCTTCGCGGACCACCACGGTGAATGTGCCCAAGGACATAGACATCAAACAACTGAAAGTCGGCGATGAGGTGCGCGCCACCGTCATAGAAGCGGTGGTGCTCAACGTGGAGCGGCCAGCGGCCAAGTAAGCCAAGCGTCGTTGCATCAGCGCATTCACACCTAGGGGAGGCCAACTGATGAGCAGGCTCACGGCACGCGTGCAGGAGCTCCCGCGCCGCTCGGCCCTTGGCCGGCATCGGTGCCGTGTGGCCTCGCTGTTGTTCAGCGGCTTCACCGGCTTGGGTGTCTTGTTGGGGCTGGGTGTTGCGGATTCGGCGTCGGCTCAAGGCGCGCCCGGGGGCGCTGCCACAGTGAGCGGCAAACTCGGGCCGAGCGTGAGGGTTGGCCGTGTCAAGGACCAGGCCACGGATATTTTGAAGCTCATGTCCTACACCATCATTCCGGACGTGACCACCAGTTCGTTGTCGGTGAAAAACACCGAAAACGACGATGCCAGCATCAACATGACGCAATTTGGTGGCGGTTTTACCGTCAGCAAAAGCGTACCTTTGTACCTCGAAGGCAATGCTGCCTATGTGCGCTTCGACCCGAAGTTTCTGGTGGAGGACGGTGCCGCCCAGCGTCGCCTGCCCGTGCGCTGGAACAGTGTGACGGTGACAGGCGGTGTGGGCTGGGACTTCCAGATCGCGGACGAATGGGTGTTGCGCCCGATTGCCATGGCCACCGTGGGCCGCGTGTTCAGCGATTTGCGTGCCGGGGCGTGGTACGTGGGGCGACGAACCGATACCGAATTGGATTTTCTCGACGGTGGCACGCTCAAAGCGGTAGGCTTGGGCGGCGCGCTCATGTTGGACTATGAACACTCCCGTCCCGATGAAGAGAAAGACCTCGAAGTGCGCTACACCAACGTGCGTTTGCGCACCGAGGCCGACAACTTTGCCAGCATGCAAACGCGTACCACGTCGGAGAGCCTGAGCATCTGGTCGCGTTACCGCAAGCCCAGTGGCATGACCGCATTCGAGCGTCCGGTGCGCCACGTTTTCGAGCTGGCCTACACCGATTACCTGGGCAACAAAAACGAAGCCCTGGCCTCTGGAAACCTGGTCTCGCTGGGTTACGGGCTGGAGCTTGATCTGAGCGCACACGATATTTTTGTGACGCGTGCCCGGGCCGTGCTGCGCTTCATGCGTGGTGAGCAGGTGCAAGGTGTGTCGTTAGGCCTGGCGGTCAGCTTCTGATCAGAACTTGCGAATCAAATAGGCTTTTCAGTCGCCCCGAGTGTGCGCTGAGTGCTCTTGTTTTTGAATATTGTTTTGCGGTTCTCGTGGTTTTTTCTATGCGCCCGATGGCGCGTAACGCGATTGAACTACGCGGCAGCTGCCGCCTCCAAACTTTCTGTCGCAAGCCCGTCGCGTCAGGCTTTTAAAGGATCAACATGAGCGGATCGAAACGGCGTCGTACAAATGCCAGCAGCTCAGCACAGGCGGTCAAGCGGCCTGTGTTGCAGAACGGCGCGACAACCGCCGCCTCTGTGTCCACAGCCGTGACCGTCCGCCCGGACAGCGTGCGCCGCAAGCTGCTGTGGGGCGCGGCTCTGCTGGTGCCGGCATTGGCCGGGTTTGCCGGCGTGAAGTGGCTGTCCAGCCGCCCGGCTGCAGCGCCCGCAGCCAAGGTCGCTGCCGTCCCCAAAGCCGTGCTCGGTGATGGTGTGACCGGCCCCAAAGACATGGCCTGGATACCCGGCGGCGAATTCCTGATGGGCAGCGACAGCAAGTTGGCCCAGGCCAACGAAAAACCTACCCATCCGGCGCGTGTCGCGGGCTTCTGGATGGACCAGCACCACGTCACCAACGCCGAGTTCCGCAAGTTTGTGCAAGCCACGGGCTATGTCACCACCGCCGAGTCCGTGCCCGATTGGGAAACCATCAAGGTGCAGGTGCCCCCGGGCACGCCAAAACCACCGGCCAGTCAATTGATCGCGGGGGGCATGGTGTTCATCGGCACCCGCGAAGCGGTGGACTACCGCGATTACTACCGTTGGTGGGCCTACAAACCCGGTGCCAGCTGGCAACACCCGAATGGCCCCGGCAGCAACATCGACGGCCGCGACGACCACCCGGTGGTGCAGGTCAGCTATGCCGATGCACTGGCTTTCGCCAAATGGGCGGGCAAACGCCTGCCCACCGAGGCCGAATGGGAGTTCGCCGCGCGTGGCGGCATGGAGCAGGCCACTTACGTGTGGGGCGAAGAGTTCGCCCCGGGCAAAGAGCAAATGGCCAATGTCTGGCAGGGTCAGCAAATGGCCAAGTTTCCTATCGTCAGTGCGAAGGCCGGCGGTGCTTTGGGCACCAGCGCGGCGGGCACCTTCCCGGCCAATGGTTATGGTCTTTTTGACATGACCGGCAACGCCTGGCAGTGGGTGTCCGACTGGTACCGCGCCGACCAGTTTGTGCGCGTGGCCAAGGCAGGTGGTGTGCAGGTCGATCCGCGCGGCCCCAGCGACAGTTTTGACCCGGATGATGCCGGTGTGCCGGTGAATGCCCCCAAACGGGTGACGCGCGGGGGCTCGTTCTTGTGCAATGAAGATTTCTGCCTGAGTTACCGCCCGAGTGCGCGGCGCGGTACCGATCCCTACACCAGCATGTCACACCTGGGCTTTCGCCTGGCCATGGACCAGAAAGATTGGGAGGCCAGCAAGAAGGCTGCAGCCAAGACCGCCGACCAAGCGCAGGTCCTTGCCAGGGGCGGCTAAGCCTGGAACAGACGCTGAGGCCAGGCCTTCCACGGTCATCCACCGGATGACGCTGGACCGCAGGAACAGCAAAGCAGCCAGCACGCTGGCCTTGGCGAAGCGCCTTGGACGGCCAGGAAACCCATGGCAACCCTTTGCGTGGCGCGGTCAGGCCCGGCCTGTCTAAAATACCCAATGCAAATAGTTTCTATTTGCTTTTTGGTATGGGGCGCGCAAATGCCACCCCGAAGCGCTTGTATCTAAGGTGTCTGAATGAAATTCTCTCTCTCTGGTTGGACGCAAGGCCGGTCCATGGTGGCAGTGGCGGTAGCGGTTGCAGCCATCGCCGTGCTGCCCATGACGGCGTCGGCCCAGGCCGACAACGGCATCCTGGTCTACAACGCGCAGCACGCCAGCCTCACCGAAGCCTGGGCGGCCGGCTTTACCAAAGAGACCGGTATCAAGGTCACCGTGCGCAAGGGCAGCGACACCGAGTTGGCCAACCAGATTGTGCAAGAGGGCGCCGCCTCGCCGGCCGACGTGTTCTTGACCGAAAACTCGCCCGCCATGGGCCTGGTGGAAAGCGCCGGCCTGTTTGGCCCGTTGGACGCTGCCACGCTGGAGCAAGTGCCCGCCAACTTCCGCCCGGCGCATGGCCGCTGGACCGGCATTGCCGCGCGCACCACCGTCTTCGTCTACAACAAGGACAAACTCAAACCCGAGCAATTGCCCAAGTCCATGCTGGACCTGGCCGACGCCAGCTGGAAGGGTCGTTGGGGTGCTGCGCCCGCTGGCGCCGACTTCCAGGCCATCGTCAGCGCCTTGCTCGAATTGAAGGGCGAAGTCGCCACCGCCGCCTGGCTCAAGGGGCTGAAGCAAAATGCCACGCCCTACCGTGGCAACAGCGTGGTGATGAAGGCCGTGAACGCCGGGCAGATCGACGGCGGCATCATCTACCACTACTACTATTTTGGTGACCAGGCCGGCACCGGCGAGAACAGCAAAAACGTGCAACTGCACTACTTCAAGAATGAAGATCCGGGCGCGTTTGTCAGCATCTCCGGCGGCGGTGTTTTGGCCTCCAGCAAACACAAGGCGCAAGCCCAGGCGTTTGTGAAGTGGATCACCGGCAAGGGTGGCCAAGGCATTCTGCGTAGCGGGGATTCGTATGAATACGCCGTGGGTGCGGGTGCGGCGTCGAATCCAAAACTGGTACCCTTGGCCGACTTGAATGCACCTAAGGTGGAGCCTTCCAAGCTCAACAGCAAAAAAGTCACCGACCTGATGCTGCAGGCTGGCCTGCTTTGAGCACCTCTCTGAAACTCTGAATGGAAAACGTGGCGGCTTTGTCCGCCACGTTGCTTGTTGATGCAGGCTGCGCCTGAACCTTCTCTCTCTTTGCCCCATGCGGGCGCTGGCCAGGCGCTGCCCGTGCCGGTGCGCCGGCCGGCTTTTTCCTGGGCGGCCGGGCTGGCCCTGGGTGTCACCATACTGGCATTGCTGCCACTTGGCTTCATTCTGTGGGTCGGCTTTCAGACCGGCTGGCCCACCGCTTCCGCGCTGATCTTCAGGCCACGCGTTGGTGAGCTGCTGATCAACACCAGTTGGCTGGTGGTCATCGTGGTGCCGCTGTGCACGCTGCTGGCCCTGGCCCTGGCCTGGCTGACCGAGCGCAGCGATCTGCCGGGTGCGCGCTGGTGGTCGGGCCTGGCCGCGGCACCGCTGGCGGTGCCAGCCTTTGTGCACAGCTATGCCTGGGTCAGCCTGATCCCGGCCATGCACGGCTTGTGGGCCGCGGTGCTGGTGTCGGTGCTGGCGTATTTCCCGTTCATCTATCTGCCGCTGGCTGCGGCTTTGCGTCGCCTCGACCCGGCCGTGGAAGACACCGCCGCCTCGCTGGGCCTGACACCTTGGGCGGTGTTCCGCCGGGTGGTGCTGCCGCAACTGCGTCTGCCGATCTGGGGTGGCGCTTTGTTGGTGGGCCTGCACCTGCTGGCCGAGTACGGCCTGTTTGTGATGATACGTTTCGACACCTTCACCACCGCCATCGTGGACCAGTTCCAGTCCACCTTCAACGGCCCGGCGGCGAATATGCTGGCCGGCGTGTTGGTGCTTTGCTGTTTTGTGCTGCTCGGCTTGGAGGCCGGGACGCGTGGCCGCGAGCGTTATGCGCGTGTCGGCACGGGTGCGGCGCGTATGCCCTCTCCGGCCAAGCTGGGCCCGTGGATGTGGCTGTGCCTGCTGCTGCCCCTGGTAACGGCGCTGCTGTCGCTGGGTGTGCCGCTGGTCACGCTGGGCCGTTGGCTGATCGCCGGCGGGTTGGAAGTCTGGCGCTGGAACGAGATCCTGCCGACACTGGGCCAAACCATGGTCCTGGCGATCGGCGGTGCGCTGATCACCGTGGTGGCCGCCGTGCCCATGGCCTGGCTGTCGATCCGTGCACCCGGGCGCCTGCAGCGTGTGATCGAAGCCTGCAACTACATGGTGGGTTCGCTGCCCGGTGTGGTGGTGGCACTGGCGCTTGTGACCATTACCGTGCGCATCGCCATGCCCATCTACCAGACCGTGGTGACCATTTTCCTGGCTTACATGATGCTGTTCCTGCCGCGCGCCCTGGTGAGCCTGCGCGGCGGCATTGCGCAGGCGCCGGTAGAACTGGAATACGCCGCCCGCAGCCTGGGGCGCACACCCGCCCAGGCGCTGTGGGCCGTGACCATGCGTCTGGCCGCACCCGGTGCTGCGGCGGGCGTGGCCATGGTGGCGCTGGGCATCACCAACGAACTCACCGCCACCTTGCTGCTGGCACCCAATGGCACGCAAACCCTGGCCACGGCCTTCTGGTCGCTGACCGCTGAAATCGACTACATGCGTGCCGCACCCTATGCCTTTTTGATGGTGCTGCTGTCGCTGCCTTTGACCTGGCTGCTGTATGCCCAATCCAAGAAATCTGCTGGACGATGACGATGAGCTTCCTCGAAATAAAGTCCGTCACTAAACACTATGGCGCCATGCGCGCGCTCGGCGGCGTCAGCCTCAACGTGCCGGCGGGCAGCCGCACGGCCATCGTCGGCCCCTCGGGCTCGGGCAAAACCACCTTGTTGCGCATCATCGCCGGCTTTGAAGTGCCCGACACCGGCCGTGTGGCCATGGCCGGGCAGGTGCTGGCCGAAGGTGGCAATGCCGTGCCTGCACACCGCCGTGGCATCGGTTTTGTGCCGCAAGACGGCGCGCTGTTTCCGCATCTGAACGTGGCCGACAACGTGGGCTTTGGCCTGGCGCGCAACGACCCGGGTCGCCAGCAGCGTATTGAAGAATTGATGGACATGGTCTCGCTCGACAGGCTCATGCTGACGCGCCGGCCACACGAGTTGTCGGGCGGGCAGCAGCAGCGTGTGGCGCTGGCGCGTGCCTTGGCGCAACGCCCCAAGCTGATGTTGCTGGACGAGCCGTTTTCCGCACTCGACACCGGCCTGCGTGCGGCCACCCGCAAGGCCGTGGCGCAACTGCTTACTTCCGCTGGGATCACGGCCATCCTGGTGACACACGACCAGGCCGAAGCCCTGTCGTTTGCCGACCAGGTGGCGGTGATGCGTGCAGGTCTGCTGGCACAAGTTGGCCCACCGTCCGAGTTGTACCTGCGCCCGGTGGACGCGAGCACCGCCGGTTTCCTGGGCGAAGCCGTGGTGCTGCCCGCGCAGTTGGACGGCGGCTGGGCCGAATGTGTGCTGGGCCGCGTGCCGGTGAACGACAAGCTGCGTTCGGGCGAAGCCAGCATCATGGTGCGCCCCGAGCAACTCGAATGGCAGGACGTGGCCGCAGCCCAGGGTGTGGTGGATGCCGACCCTTGCTGCTACGGCACCGTGACCGACGTGGACTACGGCGGCCCGATCTGCGGCCTGACCGTGCACCTGAAGGGCGCCGACGTGGATACCGCGCCCTTGCTGGTGCGCAGCCACGGCATCGAGGTGCCGGCCGTGGGCGCCACGGTACGCATCAGCGTGCGCGGGCAGGCGCATGTGTTTGCCGGGGCGTAGAAAACTATCGTTTTTGTAGCTGCTCACGCAGCTGCGACAAGTGTTGGTGATTGCAGCGCCAAACAGCGGGACTGTGCATCCGCATCAAGCCTTGCTGTTTGGTCGTGTCACCGCCCAAGCCGAGGCCACGATCAGCAGCCCGCCCAGCCAGCCCTGCGGCGTGATGTGATCGCCCAGCCACAGCACGGCGATGAGTGCGCCCCATAACGGCTCGCTGCCCATCAGCAAGGCCACACGCGAAGGGCTGGTGCGCGACGCCGCATGGTTCTGCACGAAGAACGCGAACAGCGTGCACAACAACACCAAAAAAGCCATGGCCGACCAGAACGACGCCGTGTGTGGCAACGGCGCCCATGTGGCGCCCGGCACAACACACATCAACGCAGCCGAGCCCAGGGTCATCACAGCCATTTGCACCGCCGTCATCGTGAGCGCGGGCAGGCCATGGCGTTGCCCGTGGCGGCGTGTCAGGCAGACCATGGTGCCGCGCAACAGGGCCGCCAGCACGATCAGGCCGTCGCCCCAGGTCAGGCCCGCCGTGCCGCCGTGCTGAAACGCCAACAACCCGGCGCCGGCGAGCGACAGCGCGGCCGCGGCCAGCGTGCTGCGGCTCGGGCGAATCTTGAGCAACCACCATTCACACAGCGGCGTAAAGGCCACACACAGGCTGATCAAGAAGGCCGCGTTGGAGGCGGTGCTGAGCGACACACCAAACGTCTCACACACAAAGATGGCCAACAGGTTGATGCCCAGCAGCGTCGCCCCCGCCAGCGCCGCTTTCCACGAGGGTATGGCCAGGCCGCGTAGCGCGGGCAGCAGCAATACAAAAGTCAGCCCAAAACGCAGCAGCAGAAACTGCAGCACCGGCAGTTGCGCGGTCGCCAGCTTGGCCGCGCTGTAGCTGCCGCCCCAGATCACCGCCACCAACAGCAGCAGCCACTCGACGGGGCTTAGCCACGGACGTGCGAGATTTTGAGAACCGTGAACCGCGCTTGCTGGCATGCCGCTTTCTCTCCCATAAACGAATGGGCGAATTGTTCTGATCAAACGCGCCATTGACTAGACTAGTCAGCAGAACAGGATTTATGCGCCGTGAGAACAAATGACTTCCTAGACGTAGTGCACGAACTGGTGGCGTTTGTGCGCGTGGCCGAGGCCGGCAGCTTCTCGGCTGCGGCACGCCTGCACGGGCTCACGCCCTCGGCTGTCAGCCGGCAAGTTGCGCGTCTGGAAAAGGCCATGGGTGTGGCGCTGCTACAGCGCACCACGCGGCAACTGCGCCTGACCGAAGCCGGCCTGGAAGTGCTGGAGCGCGGGCGCGAGATGGTGGCCGCCGCTCAGGCCACCATGCGCGTGGCCGAAGGCCATATGGACACACCCAAAGGCCTGGTGCGCATCAGCGCACCCAAGGCCGTTTCGCGCCACCTGCTGCACCAGCCCTTGCTGGACTTCATGCAACGTTACCCCGATGTGGATGTGCATCTGCTGGTGGTGGACCGCCTGGTCGACCCGTTGCGCGAAGGTGTTGACCTGGTGGTGCGCCTCACCGACAACCCGTCGCCGGGCCTGGTGGCGCGTGCCTTGAGGCCGGTGCGCCAACTGGTGCTGGCCAGCCCGGCCTATGTGGCGGCGCACACGCGTATTCAAACGCCAGAGGATTTGATCGCCCACAGCTGCATCTCACTCGGCGAGCAAGAACACGATAACCGCTGGCGCTTTGTGCGGGGTGATGATGCCGTGGAGGTGACGGTGGCCGGCCGCTACACCGTCAACCACAGCGAGATGCGCCTGGAGGCGATTGAAGCCGGCCTGGGTGTGGGTTGTGTGCCGGAGTTTGTGGCGCGTGATGCGCTGGCCGCCGGCCGGGTGCTGCGTTTGCTGCCCGAATGGGTTTACAACAACGACTACCAGGGCACGATGTACCTGCTGTTCTCGGCATCGCGTTACACCACGCCCAAAGTGCGCGTGTTGATCGACCACCTGGTGGCTGCACTGCAGCCTGAGTAAAACGCTGGATCAGGCCAACGTCGCTTGAGGTTGCGCCGCTGGCGCTTCGGCCACGGTGTTGATCACACCACCGCCCAGGCACACATCGCCGTCATACAACACGGCCGATTGGCCGGGTGTCACGGCCCATTGGGCTTCGGCAAAGTCCAGCTGCACACCGCCCGTGGTGTTGCTGACCAGGGTGCAGGCCGCATCGGCCTGGCGGTAGCGGCTCTTGGCGGCATAGGCGCCGGGCGCGGGCGCCTCACCCGCGACCCAACTGGTGTCGTTGGCCGTGAAGCTGTGCGACTGCAACCACGGGTGGTCGTGCCCTTGCACCACCCACAGCGTGTTTTTCTCCATGTCCTTGCGCGCGACAAACCACGGCTCGTGTTCACCGCTGCCGCGTTGTGCGCCTTTTTCCTTCACCCCGCCAATGCCCAGGCCCTGGCGCTGGCCCAGGGTGTAAAAGCTCAGGCCCTGGTGTTTGCCCAGCACCCGGCCACGCGCATCTTTGATGGGGCCGGGTTCCTTGGCGATGTAGCGGTTGAGAAAATCGCGGAACGGGCGCTCACCAATGAAGCAGATGCCGGTCGAATCTTTTTTCTTGGCGTTGGGCAGGCCAATCTCGGCGGCGATGCGGCGCACCTCGGTCTTGGGCAGCTCGCCCACCGGGAACAGGGTTTTGGCCAGCTGCGCCTGGTTCAGCCGGTGCAAAAAGTAGCTTTGGTCTTTGAGCGGGTCCAGGCCCTTGAGCAACTCGTGTTTGCCAGTGGTTTGGTTGTGGCGCACACGTGCGTAGTGGCCGGTGGCAATCTTCTCGGCACCCAGGCGCATGGCGTGGTCGAGAAAGGCCTTGAACTTGATCTCGGCATTGCACAACACATCGGGGTTGGGTGTGCGGCCGGCCTGGTATTCGCGCAGGAACTCGGCGAACACCCGGTCCTTGTACTCGGCGGCAAAGTTGACGTGTTCGATCTCTATGCCAATCACGTCGGCCACGGCGGCAGCGTCCACAAAGTCGATGTTCGACGAGCAATATTCGCTGTCGTCATCGTCTTCCCAGTTCTTCATGAAGATGCCAATCACCTCATAACCCTGCTGCTTGAGCAGCCAGGCGCTGACGGCCGAATCCACGCCGCCACTGAGGCCGACGACGACGCGTTGAGAAGAGGAGGTGATGTTGCCCATACCCAGCATTGTAAAAACCCGGCCAAGGCCGTGCTGGCGTGGGGCTGTGTAGACCACAATAAACCCATACAGGTGGTGTTGAGCGAGGATGATGAACGACGATCAAAGCATGGGCCCGTGGGTGGCCTACGTGGACGGCAGCGCCCTGCCCAACCCCGGCCGCATGGGCCTGGGTGCCGTGTGGACGGCGCCCGACGGCGCGTGCCACACCCTGTCGCAAGCCACCCATAGCATTGGCTGCAACAACGAGGCCGAGCTACGCGCCCTGATGGCGGTGTTGAGGGAGCTGCAGCGCGAGGGCGCGACTGCCATCGTGGTGCACAGCGACAACAGCGTGGTGGTGCAGCAGGTGGGCGGCCACACGGCCAAGCCCATTGCCCGGCTCGCTGCCTTGTTTGACGAAGCGCGTACGTTGTTTCAGTCGTTTGAAGACGCCCGTTTGATGTGGATACCGCAGCACCGCAATGCTGAGGCCGATGCGCTGGCACGTGCCGCCTTGGGCATGGGTGAGCGCGTGCTGAAGCTGCCGAAGAAGCGGCGGAGATAAACACGCGCCCGTTCTTGCACCCAGAAAGCCCCTAGGCCTATCATGCCCGGCATGAGCACACCACTTTTCATTCTGTTGAGCTTTGTGGCGCTTATCGCTGTCGCCGCAGGGGTTGGCGCTGTGCTCATTGCGGGCGCGCTTGCGCTGGCCGCCATGTTGCCGCAGGGCCATCCGCAGGTTGAACGTTTGCGTACCTTCGCCAGCATGGCACCGCAAAAAGCCTGGCGTTTGGCCATGGCGTTGGATACGGTTTTCTGGGTTGGCCTTTTTGCAGTCTTTGCGTATCTGACGTTCAAGTACAACTGAGCCTGAGTGTGAATGTCTGACGGGCTTTTTTGCGCGCCCTGTCACCATTCCCACCGGCCTTCAAATCCGGCATGATGCGGGCCATCTCTTGGCACTGCATAGGATCTCAAAATGTCCGACTCTTCAGCCATCGCCGTAGGGCAACTCTCCATTCGTTATCTGGTGGATGGTTCGCAGACTGAGAGCGTGGGCATGTTTGAGTTGACGGTGCCGCCGGGCTCCAACGTGCCGCCGCCGCACAGCCACACCCAAAACGACGAATGTGTTTATGTGCCGGAGGGCACGCTGCGCTACGCCGTCGGCGCCGAGACACGCGACCTGGCGGTGGGCGACACCATGCTCAGCCCGCGCGGCAGCGTGCACCAGTTTTCCAATCCGTTTGCTGCGACGGCACGCGCGTTGATCGTGCAGTCGCCAGACATTGGTGCGCAGTATTTTCGGGATGTGGGAGCGGTGGTGAACGCCGCAAGCGCCAGTGGCGGCCCGCCCGACAAGGCCGCCATGGTGGCGGTGATGGCACGCTACGGCTTGGTGCCTGCAGCACCGTCCGCGCCGCCGGCCAAGGTCTAGAACGCTAAGCCGCGCGGTCGTCATATGGCGCAAAGACCTCGGCCACCCAATCGACAAACACGCGCAGCTTGGCATTCAAATGGCGGTTGCTGGGGTAGACCACGTGCAGCGGGTGTTGCGGGCGCGTCCAATCGTCCAACACGGTTTTTAGCTGGCCGGTGGCGAGGTGCGGCGCGGCCATGAAGCGAAAGGTTTGCCCAAGGCCCATGCCCGTGAGCAAGGCCGTCAGGTGGGCGGTGCTTTCGTTCACCGCAACTACCGTTTGGCCCTGCACCGTGAGGTGTTCGTCACCCTTGTGAAACTCCAATGCAAACGCCTTGCCGGTGAGCGACGAAAAGTAGCCCACGATGGCGTGGCCGGGCACGCGTGTTTTGTCTTTCGGGTCGACCTCTCGCGCCACCAAGTCCGATGGGTGTTGCGGCACGCCGCGTGCGCCAAAGTACAGCGGGCTGGCACAGGTCACGTAGTCGAGGTGGGCGATGCGTCGTGCCACCAATGAGGTGTCGGCCAGCACGCCGCCGCGGATCACGCAGTCCACCCCTTCACCAATCAAGTCCAGTGGCCGGTCGCTCACCCCCAGGTCGAGGTGGATGTCGGGGTAGCGCGCCCTGAAGCCCGGCAGTGCGGGCAGCAGGATGAGATTCGCCAACGAAGAGCCAATGTCCACCCGCAAGCGGCCGCGTGGTTGGGTGCGCGCTTTGGCCGCGCGCTCGTCCATTTCGTCCAATTCGGCCAGCAGGCGTGTGGCGCGCTCGTAATACGCCGCGCCCTCGGGCGTCACGCTGACCTGGCGTGTGGTGCGCTGCAGCAGCTTGGCGCCGAGGTGCTGCTCCAGGTCTTGCACAAGCTTGGTGACGGTGGGGCGTGGGATGTTCAACGCGTCGGCCGACTTGGCGAAACCGCCGGATTCGACGATGCGCACAAAAACGCGAAGAGCGAGGAGTTGATCCATGGAGCTGCGGGTGTTGATGAGGGGGTGCCGTGAGGCCATTATTCAACCATATGAAATAAGAGATTCAAAAATCAATCTTTATTCATTTAAAGCCAATAAATAAACTTCGCTCACCCTTTCAACAACCACAGGAGAAATAACATGGGCACAAAACTCACAGGCAAAGTAGCGGTGATCACGGGCGCCACCACCGGCATCGGTTTGGCGGCAGCCAAGGCGTTTGCGCAAGAAGGCGCATCGGTCTACATCACCGGGCGCCGCCAGGCCGAACTGGACGCGGCAGTGGCCGCCATTGGCCCCAATGCCACGGGCGTGCAGGCCGATTCATCCAAGCTGGCCGACCTGGATCGGCTGTTTGACACCGTGCAGGCCCAACACGGCCGCATCGACGTGTTGTACGCCAACGCGGGTGGCGGCGACATGCTGCCGCTGGGCGCCATCACCGAAGCGCACTTTGACGACACGTTCAACCGCAACGTCAAAGGCGTGGTGTTCACGGTGCAGAAGGCGCTGCCGTTGTTGTCGAATGGCGCATCCGTGATCTTGGCGGGCTCTACCACCAGCATCAAGGGCACGGCCAACTTCAGCATCTACAGCGCCAGCAAGGCTGCGGTGCGCAACCTGGCGCGCAGTTGGGTGCTGGACTTGAAGGGGCGCAACATCCGCGTCAACACTTTGTCGCCCGGCCCCACACACACGCCTGGCTTGGTGGAGTTGGCCGGCCCCGACCAGGCGCAACAACAAGGCTTGCTGGACTACCTGACCACGCAGATCCCGTTGGGCCGCATGGGTTTGCCTGAAGACATCGCCAAGGCTGCAGTGTTTTTAGCCTCGGATGACTCCGCCTTTGTGAGTGGTGTGGAGTTGTTTGTCGATGGCGGTACTGCGCAGGTTTGAATGTTTGTGAGGGGCGGGCAGCGTGCTGCCACGGGTCAACGCCCCTTCTTTTGCCGGTCGGCCTTGTTCCAGCAGGCAAACTCTTGCGCGTCGGCCGCGTCACGTTCTTCAGCGCTGGGCCGATCTCTTCGATGAAGTAATTCAGCAGCGCACCGGCGGCCACATTGCCTATGCGCGGTCTTCTTTGCTGAGATCTAGGGACATGGTGGGGCCTGCTAGTCTGCGTGGGAACGACCTGCAGTTTTAGTGAGAAGAGGCCCCGAGGCGCTTCTTGAAAGCGTATGCAGCTATATCTTTGCTAGCGCTTGGCGGCGCAGTCTTGCCCGGGGGCCAGGCGCATTGGGTCGGTTTGAAACTTCGCCCAGAGTTGCCGCAAATGCAGCGATGTATCCTCAAAACCCAGCCAGCGGCAGGGCGTCTCCCAGAGCAGGCGGTGGCGGTCGCGGCTGTGCGGCAGCAGGTGTTCCACAGCCCGCAGCAAGGGGCCCACGTCCTGCCGATAAGGCGCTTTCAGAAATGGCCAATCGCTGGCCCACAGGCAGGCGTCCAGTGTGAAGTGGTCTAGTAGGGCGCGCACATAGGGCAGGGTGTCGTGGTGCGGCGGAGCTGTGGTCGAAAATTTCTGATAACCCGAGAGTTTCACGGCCGTGCGGCCATTACGCGCCATGCCCAGCAGGGTTTGAAAGCCGGCTTGGCCCACGCCGCCGGCTGCGCTGGGGCGGCCACAGTGGTCGATCAACATACGCACACCGCTGCGCTCCAGCATGGGCTTCATCTCCACCAGTTGGTCGTGCTCCACCTGCAGACTGAGCAACATGCCAAGCTCCGCCAAGTGGCGCAGCAGGGATGGCGCTGCGGCGGCCTGCGTGAAGTGCGCCGTGCCCAGCAAGGCCGCGTTCCAGGCTATGCCTATGACCCCGGCTTGGCGCAGTTGCAGCAGCGCTGCGCGGCTGGTGTGGTGCGGCACCACGGCAATGCCTTTGAAGCGGCCCTGACCCTGGGCGATCGCGTCGAGCAGGCAACGGTTGTCCTGGTTGTAGCCCGAGTTGGGGCCGACCAGCAAGGCGTGGCGCATGCCGTAGGCCTCCATCACCTGCACGTATTGGTCTAACCGGCCTTCTTCCTGCCCACTGGGCCGGTAGGCGGTGTCGGGGGCGTAGGCAAAACGTGATGGGTCCAGCACATGGCAATGGCAGTCAATCTTGGGTTCGTCAAAAATGCTCATGTGCGGTCAAGGGCCAGGGCGGGCGCTGTTACTTCGGATAAAGCAATGCGCGCACCGCGCTCAGATCGGACTGCACGCTCTGGGCGATAGAGTCGAAACCAAAGAAGCGCAGGTACTCGGGGATTTGCTGCACCAGCATTTCAAAACCGGCTTCGGCACGGATGCCCCGCGCACGGCAGGCGCGCAGCAAGGGGGTGGGCTCGCGGCTCATGATGATGTCGACCACGGCGGCGCCTGCGTCCACGCGTGCGGGGTCGAACGGCATGGGGTCGTCGGCCTTCAGGCCTTGTGAGGTGCAGTTGACGATGAGGTCAAAGCCTGCCGGGTCGGCGTTATCCGCAACGACCGCAGCGTCGCCAATCAAGGCTTGCAGGCGTGTCGCCAACGCCGCGGCGCGGTCGCGTGTGCGGTTGAACACCGCCAGGTGCGCGGGCTTGCGTTGGGCCAATGCGGCCGCCACGGCGTGGCCGCCGCCGCCCGCGCCCACCACCAGTACACGTTGGCCGGTGATGGCCATGCCAAAGTGGTCCAGGCCTTTGACGAAACCTATGCCGTCGAACAACGCGGCCTCGAGTCGGCCATCGGCATGGCGCTTCACGGCGTTCACGGCACCGGCAATCTGGGCCACGGGGTCGGTGGGCTGCAAAGTATCGGCCAGGGCCGATTTGTGCGGAATGGTGGCCCAGAAGCCACCAACGTTGTCGGCCTTCAAGCCGTGTTCCAAAAAGCCTGCCAGGGCTGTGGCGGGCAGCTTCAGCGGCACCAGCACCGCATCGACGCCATGCTGCTGGAACAGGTGGTTGTAAACCTCTGGGGCGCGTACTTGGGCAACCGGATCGCCCAGGATGTAGAAGACACGTGTGGTGCCGGTGATGTTGGGCATGGGGGGAGATGTGCGTGGGGTGGAAAGGGGCGCGCCTCCAACCCCATATGGGCCAGAGTGAGCGGGCGGAGCGCCAGTCTAGAAATGCGCGCTGGCGTGCGGAAGATGTCGCGATGTACGTCGTGATAACGCAGGGTTATCGTAGCCCCGCCGTGCTGCGCTGCAGAAGTATGAGGCGAATTAGGCTTTTAACGCCCTATGTTGTAGCCTGAGTTGCTATTTATTTAATAGCCGGCACAGATGCAAAAGCGGGGTCAGAGCGATAGGTAGACCGAGGCGTCGGTGTTCACAAAATCGAGCGGAAAGCGGCGGCCCGCAAGGTAGTCATCCAGCCCGCGTTGCAGCAGCGGTGTGCGGTGGCGCGGTGTGTGTTGCTGGATCTGCGTGGCCGTCATCCAATGGGTGCGCACAATGCCGTGGTCCAGGCGGCGCGTGCTGTCGGGGGCGCCAACCTTGCCGCAGAACGCAAACCGCAGGTAGGTGATGTCGCGGTCTTCGGCACCGTTCTGGCCCGCGCGGCGCACGCGCGACATGTAGACCCCGACCAGCGCCGTGGGGGTGAAGCTGTAGCTGGTTTCTTCCAGCACCTCGCGTACACAGGCTTCGACCAAGGATTCGCCCGACTCCAGATGGCCCGCCGGGTTGTTCAGGCGCAGGCCTTCTGGTGTGTGCTCTTCCACCAGCAGGAACTGGCCGTTTTTTTCAATCACGGCCGCCACGGTGACACTGGGTTTCCATCGATTTTTCATGTTCCTATTATTGGCCGCGCAGGCGCCGCAGTAGGGCATTCCCCTGTTAGAAAATGCATGTAAATAACGACAACTCAGGTAAGCTTGTGCGCATAAGTGCTTGTTTTTCCTCAAGTTGCGAAAACAAGGCCGCTTGGGTTTGATGGCTGAAACTTCCAAGGAGACACCATGCTGATAGGCGTGCCAGCGGAGACGGTAGCGGGGGAGCGCAGGGTGGCGCTGACCCCGGA
>NZ_JBMOXA010000030.1:0-54712 GCF_049316285.1 Variovorax sp. HJSM1_2
GGCCTGGGTCTGGGCAAGCCGCTGGACCTGAGCGGTGTGGCCAACGCCGCCTGGTTTGGCCTGCCGCAGTTCACCAGCCCGGTGTTCACCGGCAACGCCATGCTGCTGATGGCCCCGGTGGCCATCATCCTGGTGGCCGAGAACCTGGGCCACATCAAGGCCGTGACGGCCATGACCGGCAAAGACCTGGACCGCTACATGGGCCGCGCCTTCATGGGTGACGGTGTGGCCACCATGGTCTCGGGCAGCGTGGGCGGTACGGGGGTGACCACTTATGCCGAGAACATAGGCGTGATGGCCGCAACCAAGATCTACTCCACCGCGATCTTTCTGGTGGCGGCCTTGCTGGCGCTGGTGCTGGGTTTTTCGCCCAAGTTCGGCGCCATCATCGCGGCCATTCCGCTGCCGGTGATGGGGGGTGTGAGCATTGTGGTGTTTGGCTTGATTGCCGTGGCCGGCGCACGCATCTGGGTGGAAAACCGGGTCAACTTTGCCGACAACAAAAACCTCATCGTGGCCGCCATCACGCTGATCCTGGGCACGGGCGACTTCACCTTGAAGTTTGGTGAGTTTGCCCTCGGCGGCATCGGTACCGCCACTTTTGGTGCGGTGCTGCTGTACCAGTTGCTCAATCTCAAAAAGTCGTCTTGATGCTGCAGGCTTAGCGAAATCCGGTGATGGGGAACTTCTCGGTGATCATCCCCATCACCCGCCCGCTCTGGCGCAGGGTGTAGCTGCGCGACAGCAGCAGGGTATCGGCCGCCAGGCCAAAGTGCGCCGCCACGGCAGCAAAGCGCTCCAGCCGCAGGTCGACAATCTCGCGGTACATCTCGGCCCGTTCCTGACGCCACAGCAGGCCAATCGGCACTTCGGTATCGACCAGGCCCGCGCGTATGGCGGGCGACAGCCGGGCCAGCACAAAGGTGGACGCGGCAAACACCAGCGGTGTGGTGCCATGTATCAGCATGATTTCGCGCTGCAACAACGAGGCGCCCGCTGGTGCATCCAGCGCTTCCAGCAGACCCGATGCGTCTGCCAGCGGCCCGGTGCCCACGGTCTGGAAAAGCTTGCTCGCGCGAATCGGGCCGCCCGCGTACAAACGCAGCAACTCGGTGACCGAACCATCGGTGGTCAACAGCACTTTTTGAAACAGGCTCAGCTGGGGCTCGCGGTGCAGGTTTTCAGGCGCAAGCATGCGTTCCAGCATAGGCTCGAAGATGGCTTCTTGGTAGGTGTTGATGGTTTTCAAATGGGGCTCTGCGAAGTAGGAATGCAGGGGTGACAGAGATGTTCGACGAGTCGTCCTATAGTGGTGTCCACGCAAAAAGGAAGCCGCAAAAATGTCGATCTGGAAACAACCCATCTCCGTGGAAATCTTGACCCAACTAAGCAAGAACACGGCCATCAGCCATTTGGGTATGGAGTTCGTTGAAGTGGGTGACGATTTCATCCGCGCGCGTGCACCGGTGGATGCACGAACCGTGCAACCTTATGGTCTGCTGCATGGCGGCGTGTCGGTTGTCCTGGCAGAAACACTGGGTTCTTGCGGCGCCGCCTATTCCGTGCCCGACGGCCACCGCGCCGTGGGCCTGGACATCAACGCCAACCACTTGCGCGGCGCCAGCAGCGGCTGGGTCACCGGCACCGCCCGCCCGGTGCACCTGGGGCGCACCACACAGGTCTGGCAAATCGACATCGTGAACGAAGCGGGGCAGATGGTATGTGCCTCGCGTCTCACGGTGTCGGTGCTCGCGCCTAGGTAAGCCGGACCACAAAAAGCCGACCCTTTGAGGTCGGCTTTTCAAGCGTTGAATTGGCAGTTCACGCATACTGGGCATGCGTGAGAAGCTCCTTTTTCAGGAGCGCTCTGCGAGCCGGTTACAGCGAGAAGATCTTGCCGGGGTTCAGAATGTTCTTGGGGTCCAGCGCGCGTTTGATGGTGCGCATCATGTCCACCGCGCCGTCGCCAGTTTCGTCCACCAGGAAACCCATTTTGTGCAGGCCTACACCGTGTTCGCCGGTGCAGGTGCCGCCCAGGCTCAGCGCACGCGCCACCAGGTCGTGGTTGAGCTTCTCGGCCGTCACCCGTTCTTCGGGAATGTTAGGGTCCAGCAGGTAGCCGAAGTGGAAGTTACCGTCGCCCACGTGGCCGACCAGGAAGTACGGAATGCCCGAGGCATCGGCCTCGGCCACCGAATCCAGCAGGCAGTCGGCCAGGCGCGAGATCGGCACGCAGGTGTCGGTGGAAATGGCTTTGCAGCCGGGGCGTGATTGCACGGCGGCGAAGTAGGAGTTGTGCCGCGCCGTCCACAGGCGCGTGCGCTCTTCGGGGGTGCTGGCCCATTCAAAGGCATTGCCGCCGAACTCAGAGGCAATCTCCTGCACCAGCTCGGCCTGTTCCTTCACGCCCGTGGGCGAGCCGTGGAACTCCATCAACAGCATGGGCTCTTCGCGCAAACCCAGCTTGGCGTAGGCGTTGACCATGCGCACAGTGTTCACGTCTATCAGCTCCACACGCGCAATCGGCACGCCCAGCTGTATCACCTGGATGGTGGTGCGCACCGCAGCTTCAATGCTGGGGAAGGAGCAGATCGCCGCCGAAATGGCTTCGGGCAACGGGTAGATGCGCAGCGTGATCTCGGTGATCACACCCAGCGTGCCTTCGCTGCCGACCATCAGGCGTGTGAGGTCGTAACCCGCGCTGGACTTTTTGGCGCGTGTGCCGGTGCGTATGACTTCGCCGCTGGCCGTCACCACTTCCAGCGCCAGCACGTTTTCGCGCATGGTGCCGTAACGCACGGCGTTGGTGCCGCTGGCGCGTGTGGCACACATGCCGCCGATGGACGCGTCGGCGCCGGGGTCTATGGGGAAAAACAGGCCGGTGCTCTTGATCTCGTCGTTGAGCTGCTTGCGCAACACGCCGGGCTGCACGGTCACGGTCAAGTCGTCGGCATTGACCGAGAGCACCTTGTTCATGCGGCTCACGTCCAGGCTGATGCCACCTTGCACCGCCAGCAGATGGCCTTCCAGCGACGAACCCGCGCCAAACGGGATCACCGGCACCGCGTATTCACTGGCCAGCCGCACCACGTCGGCCACATCCTGTGTGCTCTCGGCAAACACCACCGCCGAGGGCGGCGGCATGGTGAACGAAGACTCATCGCGCCCATGCTGTTCGCGCACCGCCATCGCCGTCGAGCAACGCTCGGCAAAGCGCTGTTTCAGCGCGTCTATCAATGCCGGGGGCACGTCACGGGCTTGGACTTGGGGTTGCAGGTGCGAGGGGTGGCTGGGGGCGTTCATGGGGTCTCCTGTAGACCGCCATTGTGAACCAATGTGAGCGCATCGGTGTTGGCAGGGCAGACATGGGCGCTGTGAAATTTCTTCATGCCGCCGCGGCATTCCACCTGTGGTTTGCCGCCTCTGAGCGGCGCTGCCCAGGCCTATTGCCGAATCGCCTGTTCAAACTCTTCTGGCTGCAAATACCCGTCTTTGTTGCGGTCGTTTTCTTGGAACACCTCGGCCACGGCGGGCAGGCGTTCGGCCTCTTCGCGGCTGAGTTTGCCGTCGCGGTTGTTATCGGCACGCTGAAATGCCAGCGTAGCACTGCGGCTGCTGATGCCCGACACTTGTACATAAGGCGTGTTGGGTTTGGCGGAGCTTGCCTCGTCAGCCCGCGCACGCAGATGCAGGGTGGCCGCACCACCGAGCACCAACGTGGCGAGCAGGGCCACACTGCTGACTTCAAAATTGGTGAGGTATACCGTCGCTTGTTTCGCCGTTTTGCTGGCAGTGGCGCTTACAGAGGCGAGGTTTTTTCGCTTTTCGGTCATATTACTCTTGCGGATAAGTGAAACATTCGGCCATTCCACCCCAGCGTGCCGCACAAAGCGAGCACTCTTGCCTGCTGTTGCGGCTCATACATTTGCTGTCTTTGTGTAACTAACACACAAAGAATTAACGACTTAATACGGCCTATTGGCTCCGTTCTCACCCATTTGTTGCACAAAGGAACCCCCCATGGGCCAACGCCTCACGCAAATCGCCACCCGCACCGGAGACAACGGCACCACCGGCCTGGGCGACAACAGCCGCGTCTCGAAAAACCACTTGCGTGTGCACGCCATGGGCGACGTGGACGAGCTCAATTCCCACCTCGGCCTGCTGCTGTGTGAGCCGCTGCCGGAAGATGTGCGCCCGTTACTGGTCGAAATTCAGCACCAGTTGTTCAACCTGGGCGGCGAGTTGTCGGTGCCGGGTTATGAACTGCTCAAACCCGAAGCCGTGCTGGCGCTGGACGAGGCGCTGGCCACCCACAACGCCCAGTTGCCACGCCTGCAGGAGTTCATCTTGCCCGCCGGCAGCCGTGCCGCCAGCCAGGCCCATGTCTGCCGCACCGTGGCGCGGCGTGCCGAACGTGCCGTGGTGGCGCTGGAGCAGGAAGAAAGCCTCAATCCCTCGCCACGCCATTACCTCAACCGCCTGAGCGATCTGCTGTTTGTGCTGGCGCGGGTGCTGAACCGCATGGACGGCGGGGACGATGTGTATTGGAAGAGCGAGCGGCTGGCGCGCGGAGAGTGAGCCCGTCTATACGTGTCAGTGGCAGTACTTCATCCGGCTATGCCATAGCTTTCCAGTTTCGGAAAACGGACTTCAGCCGTTCGACGGTGTGTGTCCACTTAGGCGTAGTTGGTTGACAGACCGTATTCTGATTGCCGAACAGTCCGACCTCGTGGAATGCGTGGGCGACATCAACCGTATCCAGCCATTTCACGCGCACAAAATACTCCGCCTGTTCGGGGTCGTTCGCTGTTTGACGGTACAGGCTACCGTGTTGAAGAACATCTATGGCTAACTGCTCTCCCTTCAGCGTTTCGACCTTAAAGTCTTTCGCTGATTGGACCGACTCCGAAACCTCGCCTACGCCAACAAAACCTTTTTTGGGGATCTTGACCCAGATGCGATCCCCCGGAGACAGCAACTTTAGGGTTTGGCTGTACCAGCTACCTCCGCCGCCGCTGACAAAGCCATACTGTCTCGCATCCTCCCAGCTGCGGCTGGAGGTGTCGCCAAAAGAGACATAAAACTCACCGTTCCAAGGCGCTCTTTCGCCCTTACTTTGAGGGGCAGTTGCAGCATTTGCTTGGGTCTCTCCCGGGTCGATCATCCAGGCCCGACTGAGAAGTTGCTGACCGGCGTTTTCAAACACTTGGAAGAACACGACATTGATGGCTATGTCGCGGGCATTCAGGTATCCCACGATGCGTTCGGTCGATGCATCCAGTTCGGACGCCACGATGATGATCTGGTGTGAATGGTTGAGTGTTTCCTCATCCAGCTCTGTGCCAAAGCGGCGTTGAAAGTCTGTTTCTAAACTTTGACCATTGGAGAAGCGGTTGTAGATCTGAACAATACGGTCAGGCGTCAATTCCGCGACCCAGGAGGCGTAGTCCAATGCCTGCGCCACGATATCTCGTGGTGTGCGATCCCGTTTCAATTCGATTAATACAAGTGCGCCGTCTGGCGCGATAGCCAAAAGGTCGATCCGGCCACCATGGCTAGTGATTTCCTGTTTGCCAATCAGCATCCATTCGCTAGACAGGATCCGCGGCTCCCGGACGATCATCTCCTCTAGCAGCCGTTCGCTGGCAAGACGCGCAAGCGGCACTTGAATCGGTGACTGGCCAACTTGCCAAATAGCGTGTTGAATAGGCATAGGACTATCAGGTTGGATCTATCGTCGGCTCGAAGGCATTCATACGCGCACCGCGCAGTAAAAAGGCCCCGAAGGGCCTAACATTTTTACTCGACCGTGGCCCCGGAAGCCTGCACGATGCCCTTCCACTTTTCGTAGTCGGTCTTCAGCAAGCTGGAGAACTGCTCGGGCGTCATGCTTTGTGGTTCGGCGCCCTGGGCGTGAATGGCGTCCTTCATTTCGTTGGTGGCCAACAGCTTGTTGACTTCGGCGTTGACCGTGGTCACCACGTCTTTGGGCGTGTTGGCGGGCGCGAAGATGCCGTACCAGGTGCTCACGTCAAAACCCTTGTAGCCCGATTCGGCCACGGTGGGCACGTCGGGGAACGAGCTGCTGCGCTTGGCCGAGGTCACGGCCAGTGCGCGCATCTTGCCGGACTTGATCTGTGTGATGGCCGAAGGCACGGACGACACCAGCAGGTCGATGTTACCCGACAGCGCGTCTATCATGGCCGGGTTGGAACCTTTGTAGGGCACGTGGCGGATCTTGATGCCGGCGGCCTTTTCAAACAGGTCGCCCGCCAGGTGGATGGTGGTGCCGCTGCCCGGCGAGCCGTAGGTGATGGTGTCGGGCGCAGCCTTGGCCGCCTTGACCACGTCTTCCAGCGTTTTGAAGCGCGAGTTGGCGCTGGTGGCAATGACGATGGGTGTGTAGGCCACGTGGGCGATGGCGGTCAGGTCCTTGGTGGGATCCCAGGGCAGGTTTTTGTACAGCCAGGGGCCAACCACCAGGTTGTCTTTCTGGCCCATCACCAGGTCGTAGCCGGTGGGCGCGGCGCGCGTGGCTTCGGTGATGCCAATGGTGCCGCCGGCACCGGCGCGGTTGTCGGCCACCACGGTCCACTTGGTGGATTCGGTGAGTTTGGCGGCCACCAGGCGCGACAAGATGTCGGTGCCGCCGCCGGGTGGGAAGGGCACGATCAAACGGATGGGCTTGGCGGGGTAGCTTTGCGCGAACGACACGGCGGGTGTCGCCACGGCGGCGGCCACGATGGCCAGCGACAGGATTTTCTTCAGCATGATGGTGATGTCTCGGATGTGTGCAGATGCGCCGGCCGCCAGGGCGACAGCCGGCTTTCACTTGCATTTAGGCAGTCGAATTCTAGGCGCACCGCGAGGCGCGGCGCATCGGGTCTAGCCCTTGCGCAGTCTGCAGATGCTAAGTTGGCTTAGCGCTCAGGCGGTGGCTGTGGGCAGCAATGCCTGCTGCATCGCCTGCAGCAGCTGCGCCGGGTCTTGTGCGCCCGACAGCGCCACCTTGTGGTTGAAGATAAAAAACGGCACACCGTTGATGCCCATCTCGCGCGCCCGCTGGTCGCCTTCGGCCACGGCGGCACGGGCTTCCAGGGTGCCCAGGAAGTGGCGCACCGCGTGGCCGTCCAGCCCGCCTTCATCGGCAATTGCGGCCAGCACATCGAGATCGCCGATGTTGCGGTTCTCGGTGAAGTAGGCGCGCAGCAGGCGTTCCTTGATGTCGGTGCCGTCGCGGCCGTTTTGCTGGGCGTAGGCCAGCAGGGTGTGGGCGGCCAGGGTGTTGGGCTGCTGCTTGATGGTGTCGATGTTCAGTTGCAGCCCGACAGCTTGGCCGGCGGCTTTGACCCGCGCGTAAATGGTGGCGGCGCGTTCCGGGCCACCAAACTTGTCTTCCAGATATTGCTGGCGCGCAATGCCTTCGAGCGGCATGTCGGGGTTGAGCTGGAACGGGTGCCAGCGCAGCACCGGCTGGGGCAGGGCAGCGGCCTCAGGCAAGGCCAGTGCGGCTTCTAGCTTGCGTTTGCCGATATAGCACCAGGGGCAGACCACATCGGAGACGATGTCTATGACCAGTTCCGGGGCTTCTTGAGTTGTCGACATGGGGTGTTTCTCCGGGGGCAGTTCTGGTGAATGCAATCGGCCGCTGGCGCTTTACTGGCTTGCGGAAGACGCTAGCAAAAATGTTGCGGCCTGGGCCACGGCCTGGGTATCGGCCTCGACCGCCCTGGGCGGCCCGCCCTTGCCCCACAACACACCGCCATCGGTCATCCCCAAAAACTGCGCGCACAGTTTGACCGAGTCCATCATCGGCTGGGCCTTGGCACGGTCGCCGCTGGTGGTGATCAGGCGCAGGGTCTTTTGCGCCATCTGCGCCTTGAAGTCCAGGCCCGGCACACGCATCCAGCCGCTCCAGTGGTCGATGTAGGTTTTGATGTGTGCGGGCAGGCTGTACCAGTAGACGGGGGCCACGAGCACGATGTCGGTGGCGGCCAGCGTGGCATCCAACAGGGTTTTCAGGTCGGCGGTTGGCGGCGCGTAGCTGCCGGTGGTGTGGCGCAGGTCGACAAACGCGGGCAACTGCATCTGCGCCAGGTGGTGCCAGGTGGTGGGGGTGTTGGACGGCAGGGCCGCGGCGGCCTGCTGGGCCAGCCATTCGGTATTGCCCAGATGGCCGCTTTCACGGGTGGAGGCGACGAGAAACAGGACGCGACGAGACATGTGGATGGGTGCCTAGCTGATGAGATGCCCCGATTCTGTACGAGGCGCATAAGCCCTGCAGGGTGTGCAGATTCAGGCTACCGTAGGGGCCACCCGGGCACCAGCGCTTGCCAGCGCGCGGCAAAGATTCTCCAGCCACGCGCAATACACCGATGTCGGCGTGGTGCGCGACGACTGGAGGTGTGCTTTAGTTTGTTTCGTTCAGAGTCTCACCGAGCGCGTTGATCAAACTATCAATCTGGCCGCGCTCGATGATGAACGGCGGCGCCAATTGGATGGTGTCGCCACCGTAGCGCACGTAGAAGCCCTTCTTCCACATCGCCATGGCAATCTCGTAGGGGCGGCGTGCGGGTTCGCCGGGCAAGGCGGCGATGGTGATGCCGGCGGCCAGGCCGAAGTTGCGGATGTCGGTGACGTGTTTCGCACCTTTGAGGCTGTGCACGGCGTTTTCAAAATGCGGCGCGATGGCGCGCACTTTGTCGACCATGTTTTCGCGCACCAGAATGTCCAGCGCGGCCAGGCCCACGGCGCAGGCCACGGGGTGGGCCGAGTAGGTGTAGCCGTGCGGAAACTCCAGCATGTAGTCGGGGCCACCCTGGTTGATGAAGGTGTCGTAGATGTCCTTCTTCACCAGCACCGCACCCATGGGTTGTGCGCCGTTGGTGATTTGTTTGGCCACGTTCATGATGTCGGGCGTGACACCAAACGCCTCGGCTCCGGTCATGGCACCCGCGCGGCCAAAGCCGGTGATCACTTCGTCAAAAATCAGCAGGATGTTGTGCGCCGTGCAGATCTCGCGCAGGCGTTGCAGGTAGCCCTGGGGTGGAATCACCACACCGGCCGAGCCCGCAAACGGCTCGACGATCACGGCGGCAATGTTCGAAGCGTCGTGCAGTGTGATGAGGTTGAGCAACTCGTCGGCCAGTTCGGCGCCCTGGGCCGGCATGCCGCGCGAGAACGCGTTTTTGGCCAACTGTGTGTGTGGCAGGTGATCGGCCGCAACACCTTGGCCAAACACCTTGCGGTTGGCGGCGATGCCACCGACCGAGATGCCGCCAAAGTTGACGCCGTGGTAACCCTTTTCGCGGCCGATCAGCAAAGTTTTGCTGGCCTGGCCCTTGGCGCGCCAGTAGGCACGGGCCATCTTCAAAGAGGTGTCGGCGGCTTCAGAGCCCGAGCCGGTGAAGAACACGTGGTCGAGGCCGTCAGGAGTGAGTTCCTTCAGCTTGTTGGCCAGCTCGAACGACAGCGGGTGGCCGAACTGGAACGCGGGCGAGTAGTCGAGTGTGGCCATCTGGCGCGTGACGGCTTCCACCAACTCGGTGCGGCCGTGGCCCAGGCCGCAGCACCACAGGCCGGAGAGTCCGTCCAGAATTTGCCGGCCATCGGCGTCGGTGTAGTAGACGCCCTTGGCGCCGACGATCAAGCGCGGGTTGGCTTTGAAGTCGCGGTTGCCGGTGTAGGGCATCCAGTGGGCGTCGAGCCAGGCGGCGTCGGTGCGCGGGGCTGCGAGGCGGTTGGCGTCGGTCATGTCCATGAGGGCTCCTGCGGGTGGTGTTGTGTCGGGGTTAAGAGTCAATCGAAGGATTTTGATGGGGCGCAATACTCTTATCTATAGATAATCATCACTGTTTAGTTGCGGGTTTATGAAAGTAATGAGGGTGCAGATTTGAATACCTTGCTGGGCCAGTTGAGCGACATGGATCTGCGCCTGCTGCGCGTGTTCAAGGTGGTGGTGGAATGTGGCGGCATGGCGGCGGCCGAGCTGGAGTTGAACATCGGCATCAGCACCGTGAGCCGCCACGTCAAAGACCTGGAAACCCGGCTGGGCCTGACGCTGTGCCGGCGCGGCCGGGCCGGTTTTGCGGTCACACCCGAAGGCCAGCAGATCTACGACGAAACCCTGCGCCTGCTGGCCGGGGCCGATGCTTTTCGCCACCGCGTGGACGAAATCCACCAGCGCATGGGCGGGCAATTACACATTGCGGTGTTCGACAAAACCGCAAGCAACCCCGAAGCACGGCTGGGCGAAGCGATTGCGCGTTTTGGGCTACTGGCGCCCGAGGTGGCGCTGAACTTACACGTGGCGCCTATCAACGCCATCGAGCGGGGTGTGATGGATGGACGCTTCCAGATCGGTGTGGTGCCGGGCCACCGCAACTCGGACAGCCTGAGCTACGACGACCTGTTTGGCGAAACCATGCACTTGTATTGCGGTGCCACACATCCCCTGTTTGCGGCGGATCACGCAACGCTGGAGTGGACGCACATTCGCGCGCACGCGTTTGCCGGCCTGGGCTACCACTCGCCCAACATGGAAATCAGCCGCCAGGTGCACCTGCAGCGCACGGCCACGGGTTTTGACCAGGAGTCGATTGCCACGCTGATCTTGTCCGGCCGCTACCTGGGTTTTCTGCCCGAGCATTACGCCGCAGGTTTTGTGCAAGCCGGGCTGATGCGCGCCGTGCGCCCGGCGCTGTTTCGCTACGACTGCCGGTTCTTGAGCATTGTGCGGCGCTCACCCGAGCCGTCGCGCGTCACGCTGGCGTTTCAGGCCTGCCTGCGCGAGGCGCACCGCCTTGAGAGTGCCTAAGCGGTGATCGGCCGCATGGCGTGCCGGGCGCGTTCGAAGCCGTAAAAGTTGAACGGCATCGCCGGTAGTTCACCGCTGAGCAGCGCCGCCATGGCCTTGCCCGAACCCGCGCCATGGGTCCAGCCCAGCGTGCCATGGCCGGCGTTGACCCACAACTTGCCGACCTTGGTGCGTCCTATATAGGGTACGTTGGTCGGGGTGGCGGGGCGCAGCCCGGTCCAGAAGCGTGGCTGGCCGCCTTCGGCCTCGCTGCGGGTGTCGCACACGCCGGGCAACACGGCCTCGATACGCTCGGCCAAAAGGCGGCAGCGTGCCTGGGCCAGGGGGGTATTCAGCGACAGGTCAAAACCGCCGAGTTCAATCGTGCCGGCCACGCGCAACTGGTCGCCCAGGCGGCTCATGGCGCATTTCACTTCGTCGTCTATGGTTGACACCATGGGCGCCAGTTCGGGGCGCAGCAGTTTGAAGGTGGCGCTATAACCCTTGCCGGGGTAGATGGGCAAATCCACGCCCACACTGCGCAGCAGCGGCGCGGAGTACGAGCCGCAGGCCACCACCACGGCATCGGCCTTGAGGGTTTTGACTTGTGAATCAAATGTGCCCCCAGCGCTTGCTGCATTGGCGCGCACAGCTACGGATTCAATAGCATTTTGCGCGCGGTTGAGCCGCACCACGTCGTGGTGGTACAAAAACTCGGCACCACGCGCGCTGCAGCGCTGGGCCAGCGCTTGGGTGAAGACCCGGGCATCGCCGCTTTCGTCGCTGGCGGTGAACGTGCCACCGACGATGCGCTGGCCAAAGGGTTTGAAGGCTGGCTCTATGCGCAGCAGCTCGTCGCGGCTCACCACCTCACGCGCCACACCGAATTTGCGCATCAGGGCGGCGGCGTCGCCGGCGGCGTCAAAAGCCTTTTGCTCGGTGTAGTAATGGGCGATGCCGCGCTCCAGCCGGTTGTAGCTGATGCCGGTCTGGCGCACCACGTCTTTCAGCGCCTGGTGGCTGTAACTGCCGAGTGCCACGATCTGCTGCACGTTGCGTTCAAAGGCCGTGCCGTTGCATTGGCTCAGAAATTGCAGCCCCCAACGCCATTGCTGCCAGTCGAGTTGCGGACGGAACAACAGCGGTGCGTCGTTGCGGAACATCCACTTCAGGAGTTTGCCCGGCGCGTCGCGGTTGGCCCAGGGTTCGCAGTAGCTGACGGAGATCTGCGCGGCGTTGGCAAAGCTGGTTTCCAGTGCGGCATCGCCCTGGCGGTCGACCACGGTGACTTCGTGGCCCCGTTCGAGCAGATGCCAGGCGGTGCTGATGCCAATGATGCCGGCGCCCAAGACGATGATTTTCATAGACCGAAGTGTGATTTGACGGCCCGAGAATTAACAGCAGAATTAAACTAATTATGAATTTATCAGTCGGCCTAATAATCCAAGCGGTGTTCAAGCCCTTATGAGTATCTTTGACCCGGACGCGTTGGAATGCCTGGCCGCGATTGTGGAAGAGGGCGGTTTCGAGCGCGCGGCGCAGCGCCTGAACATCACGCAGTCGGCGGTGTCGCAGCGCCTGCGTTCGCTGGAGGCGCAGGCCGGCACGGTGCTGATCGTGCGCAGCCGCCCGCTCAAACCCACGGCGGCGGGGCGCTTGCTGCTGAAACACACCAAACAGTTGCGCCTGCTGCGTGCCGACCTGGAGCGCGACATGCAAGACCTGGCGCCGGGCCTGGCCGGGGGCACACGCGACGAAGAGCGCATTTCGATTGCCATCAACGCCGACAGCATTGCCACCTGGGCCATGGGCGCGTTGGAAGGCATAGTGCAGCAGGGTTTTCCGCTGGAAATCATTGCCGACGACCAGGACTTCACCCAGGAATGGCTGCGCGAAGGCCATGTGATGGGCTGTGTCACCACGCTCAAGCAAGCTTTGCGCGGCTGCCGTGTGGCGCCGCTGGGGTCTATGCGTTACGTGGCCGTGGCCAGTGCAGATTTGGTGCGTGACAAGTTGGCCGGCAGCCAACTCACGCCGCACAACTTTCGCCGTGTGCCGTTTGTCGCGTTCAACCGCAAGGACGATATGCAAACGGAATTTGTCGGCGCCGCGTTTGGCTTGAAGCGCGTGGCGCTGAACCAGTTGTTTGTGCCCAGCTCAGAGGGCCAGGTGCGTGCCGTGCTGGCCGGCTGGGGCATCAGCGTGGTGCCCGAACTGCTGGTACGCGGTCTGTTGGAGCAGGGTTTTCTGGTGAACGTGCTGCCCACGCACCACCAAGCGGTGCAGTTGTACTGGCACTGCTGGAACCTGCAGTCGGATGCCCTGGACAGCCTCAGCGACGCCTTGATCGACGCCGCTGCGGCCGCCCTGGGGACACACTAGCGAACCACTAGCACCGGCACCTCGGACTTGGCCAGCACCTGGGTGGTGACCGAGCCCACGACCAGTTTCGCCAGCGCGTTGTGGCCGTGTGAGCCCATCACCACCAGGTCGAATTTTCCGGTGCTGACGGCCTTGGAAATGACATCGGCGGTGGAGCCGACCTTGTAGGCCGACGTGGCGTCTATGCCTTTTTGCGCCAGGAATTTGACAACCGGCTTCAGCACCTTTTCGGCTTCTTCTGCGTGGTACTTGGCGACCTCTTCCGAACCCAGGGCGGCTTTGGCGCGTGGTGGCAGGGCCGTCTGCGCGTTGAAGGCCGTGAATTGCGAACTCTGGCCGAACAGTTCAGGGTGGGTGACCAGATAGGCCAACATCTTCTTGGTGTACGGACTGCCATCCACAGCGAGCAGAATCTTCATGCAAGGTCTCCCAGGTTGAAAGCAACAGTGTATGCATGCTGACGGATGGTCGCCTTAATACTGGTCAAACTTGTAAGGAGTTTTGCTGCAACCGGCTTGCAGCTTGCGCTCAGAACTCCTGCACGGTGGGGCGCAACACGATCTCGCTGATGTCCACTTCAGCGGGCTGTTCCACTGCATACACAATGGCGCGGGCCACGGAATCGGCGGGGATCTGATTCGCTTCGTAGAAGGCGGCGACACCTGCGACGGCATCCGCATCCGTGCTGCCGTGTTTCAGTTCAGACTCCACCGCGCCGGGCGAGACGATGGTGGTGCGCACACCGGCTGGCGCCTCGGTCCGCAAACCTTCGGAGATGGCGCGCACGGCAAACTTGGTGGCGCTGTACACGGTGCCAATGGGCGTGAAAACCTTCAGTCCAGCGACCGAGGCGATGTTGATGATGTGGCCGCTGTTCTGTGCGGTCATGGTGGGCAAGACGGCGGCAATACCGTGCAACACACCCTTGATGTTGACGTCGATCATGCGGCTCCACTCGTCCACCTTGCCCTTGGCAATCGGCGCCAGCGGCATGATGCCGGCGTTGTTCACCAACACGTCGATGCGGTCAAAGCGCTTGAGGGCGGCGTCGGCCAGGGTCTGCATCTGGTCCATGTCGACCACGTCGGTGGCCACGGCGATGGCCTGGGCGCCGCTGGCTTCGAGTTCTTTGACCAGGGCTTGCAGGCGGTCGGTGCGGCGCGCGGCCAGCACCAGGCGGGCGCCGCGTGCCGCCAAAAGGCGGGCGCTGGCTTCACCCAGGCCGCTGCTGGCGCCGGTGATGATGACGACTTTGTTTTCGATGTTGCTGGTGATGTTCATGGTGATTCCTTAATCGGTTGATGGGGTTTGTGCGGCACGGGTTGAATTCTGAAATTGGGCCGGTGATCCGTAAATTGACATGCCGCGAGTTCAGAATTCCAAAAAATGGCACACTGAAGCCTCCCCCCGTACCTTGATCCCCACCATGTCCAACCGTCTGGAAGCGCTGCGCATCTACTGTGTTGCGGCCGAAACCCGCAACTTTCGCGAGGCGGCAGCACGGCTCGCGGTATCACCCCAGGTGGTGACGCGGGTGGTGAAGGAACTGGAGGACGAACTGGGTGAGCCGCTGTTCCATCGCAGCACACGCGGCGTGCAGCTCACCACCTTTGGCGAACAACTGGTGCCGCGTGCGCGTGAAGCCGTGGGCGGGGTGGACGGCTTGTTTCACCGCAGCGACCGGCGCACCGCATCGGCGCATGCGGGGGTGGTGCGTATCGCTGCGCCCACCTTCATAGGCCGGCAGTTCGTGCTCGGCCATTTGTCGGCTTTGTCAGCCCAGCATCCCGGCCTGGTGCTGGACATGCGCTTGTCCGAAGCCATTGCCGATGTGGTCGACCAGCAGATCGACGTGGGTGTGCGTATCGGCTTCATGCGTGACAGCCGGTTCGTGGCGCGTCCGGTGGGCAAGGCCGACTTTGTGGTGGTGGGCGCGCCTGCGCTGTTGGAACGTGTGGGTCAACCCAGCAGCCTGGAGGAATTGTTTGCGCTGCCCACTACCGCCCTGGTTGACCGCAATACCGGCAGGTTGTGGCCCTGGTTGTTCAAGGGCGGCCGCCAGATGAGTCCCAGTGCTCCGACCTTTGTGACCGACCATGCCGAGGCCGAATGTGAGGCGGTATTGGCCGGCATAGGCTTTGGCCAGCTCACGGCCTTTTTTGCCGAACCCTACATCCGCGCCGGACGCCTGGTGCGTTTGTTTGATGAGCAAGCGCCCGATCCTTGGACGTTGTTTGTCTATCGTTCGCAGCGTGCGCCTGTGCCCGCCCGGGTGCGTTTGGTGTTTGATAGCTTGATCGAAGCGCTGACCGGCCTGGGTGAATCGACCGCTTAGAACAGATTTTCAGACTTCGACCACGAAATGGTCCTGGAAGGCCACTTGTTCCCCTTTGGCGGCATAACCCAGGGGGTTGGCCACGACGCGGCAGCGGTGTTCGCCTGCGGCCGTGGCCTGCGTCACGGTGTAGTCGATGGGGCAATGCAGGTGGCCGTGTATCCATAAATCGGCCTGGGCAAATAAGCTGTCCAGCGCATTGCAGAAACCGGCGGTGCCCGGCGTTTCGCCATAGCGTGGATCGGCGCTGCGCAAACTGGGTGCGAAGTGGGTGACCGCCACGGTGGGCCCGGCGTGTGGGGTGTTCAGCGCATCCACCAGCCAGGCCTGGCACTGCAGCGCCAGTTCGCGCATCTCCTGCGCCAGCATGGGCTGGCCTTGCAGCAGGGTGGTGTTTTTGCGCAGGTAGTAGTTGGCCGCGCGAAAGGCCTTGTCGCGCTGGCGCAGCAGGTCGGGCAGGGTCGTCGCGCGGCTGGCGAGCGCGTCAAAGTCGCTCCACAAAGTGGTGCCGACAAAACGTACGCTGCCGATGTGCACCACCTGGCGCTCCAGCCATTCAATGCCCAGATCAGCACACAGACTGCGCAGCCGGGTGGTGGTGGCCTCGAATTCCAGGGCATCGAATTCATGGTTGCCCGGCACATACAGCGTGCGCGGCCAGGCCGGGCCGTTGGCTGCTGGTGAAAAACGGCGCAGGCCAAAGTCGTCTTCACGCAGGCGTGAACGCTCCTGGTACGAGCCAATGTCGCCGGCCAGCACCAGCACCTCCACGCCCGCAGCGATGCGCGGCTGGTAGTCCGGCGCCTGTTCAAGATGCAGGTCGGACAGCAGCTGGATTTTCATGTGAGTGGCGGGTTAAGGTGTTCAAAGGCGGTGTGGCGGGGGCCACACCGCAGTTTAGAGGCGGCGTGACAAATGCCGCACAAAACAGCTTCTGAGGTGGCGTGAAGGTGCGATGTTTGAGGTTATGCGCAAGCTGCATAGATCGGCTATTGCTTTTCTAGGGTTAACCCTTATTCTTCAAACATCGCAGTTTTAGCTGCTTAGACCGAGAGTCCACCATGTTTGATTTCATCGCCAAAGTGCAACCCCTGAAGTTCTTTTTGTCCAATAGCAAGGCCGCACCTGCGCGCCAGGACGTGGCCAACAACTTGTTTGAATCGGCCGACAACCGCGCCGGTCTGGATCCACGCCACGCGGCCGAACTGCGCGACGCAGCCCGCGCCTACCTGAGCGTTGTGCGCTGAGCGCAGACGTTCTGCCACTAGATCTTCAAGTCCATTTGTTCGCGCCACTCCGGCGTTCCGGCGGCAAATGCCTGGCGCGCAGAGCGGGATAAGGCGTCACGCAACCAGGCGTGCCCGCCACTGTGTTCATGGCGCAGGTGCCAGACGGCATCAACATGCACCGCCGGTACCGCAAACGGCAACTCGCGTTGCACCAATCGCGTGGCAATGCCGGTTTCCTCCACAAAGTGTTTTGGCAGCACGGTCAGCAGGTTGGAGTTGAGCACCACCCGTCCGGCGGTGAAAAACTGGTTCACCGTCAACACCACACGCCGGTCACGCTTCAGGCGCTCCAAGGATTCGTCGATGAAGCCGTAGGGCCGGCCCGAAAAGCTCACCAGCAAGTGGCGCGCGGCGCAAAAACGGTCCAGCGTGAGCGGGCCGTCGGCCAGCGGGTGTTCGCTGCGCATCACACAGACATATTGGCCGTCATACAGGCGAAGGGTGGCGAAGGTGCTGCTTTTGCCAACCTGCGCACGCGCCGTCAAATCGGCCACCATGGCGGGGAAGAAGCCCACGGCCAGGTCGGCCGAGCCTTCTTCCAGCAGTTTGCGTGGGTCGCGCGTCGTCAACGGCACGACGCGCAGTGAAATACCGGGCGCTTCGTTTTCCACTATGCCCACCAGACCGGGAATCAAGGCGGCGGCGGTGGCATCGGCCATGGCGATCACAAAGGTGTCGTCGGCCTCGGCGGGCACAAAGTTTTGCGGCGTGAGCGACTGCTGCAGTTGCAGCAGGGCATCACGTACCGCCGGCCACAACACCACGGCGCGCGGTGTGGGCTCCATGCCCTGACCGCTGCGGCGTACCAATTCATCGCCCAAAGCCTCGCGCAGGCGGCGCAGCGCATTGCTCACGGCCGGTTGTGTCAACGACAGGTTGTGTGCGGCGCGCGTCAAGCTGCGCTCGGACATGATTTCGTTGAAAACCCGCAGCAGGTTCAAGTCCAGGGTGCGGAAATTCGGCTCATGAGGCGGCATGGCGGGCAGCTGTGGTTTTGAGGTTGTGAACGATTTCACGAATAAAGATGCGATGTCGGACAACAAGCTTGTGGTTAATCGACAAATTAGAGTTTCGACTCCAGCTCAATACATGCCATGACCCGCCATGAGCTGCTACCGAATAGACCCCGGTGATGTTGCGGCGCATCATTTTCAAAGGGGTTTGTTCATCTAAAAAGATAGCGTCTATCGCTGTCCAGATAAGCAAAATAGCTCAATCCAGTGCTTTCTGATTGTTCTCTTGTGCAGCAGCCATACGTTTCTGAGCCCAGACGTCACAGTGTGAAAAATTACCAATACATCACCATTGTGAATGAATTCCATCACAAAGATAAAGTGGAAAATTACTAGGGGTAACCCTAAGATTCAGCCATCCCAAGCCCTTTGGCAGGGATAAACGAAAAGGAAAAATATCATGACCAGCTTTGTCCACACCAATATGTCCACCGTGCACCCTGGCGTTGCACGTGCGGAATCGGTCTACGCTGCAGCGCGTGAGCTGCGTCAGGGAGGCTTCGACAGCGCCAAGGGTCTGTCGGCCGTTTTGTTGGCTGCTGTTGTGGCCGCTTTTATGGTGGTCGCCGACAAGATGGTGGACACCTGGGCCGAAGGCCACTTGTTCACCGCTTGGGTGATCATGTGGGCCGTGGCTTTTGCCGCCCTGGCACTGAGCGCCGGTACCGTGCGCCGCGTGGCCAATCGTGTTGTCGCCGCCGCTGACGGCTGGTCGCGCCGTGTCGCTCAAGAGCGTGCCGATCAACGCCTGTGGGAAACCGCACAACAAGTGCCTGCCGTCATGGAAGACGTGATGGCCGCCATTGCCCGCAGCAACGTGGCCGCTCCAGCGATTGCCCGTAGCGCCGTCCAAGTCCCTGCTTCCGTGGCATCGAGCTTCTCGTTGGCCAAGGTGGTTGCCGAATGGCAAGCCAAGAACGCCCGTGCCCGTGCCGACGCCCGCCTGTGGCAAGTGGCCCAGCGCGACAGCCGCGTGATGGCCGACCTGATGGCCGCGCAAAGCCGTAGCGAACTGGCCACCAGCGAAGTTGTCGCCGCCAAGCCTGCTGCACCCGCTGCTTTCAAAGTAGAAAAGGCCGCCGTACAGCGCGACATCCTGTACACGCGTCACCCCAACTTCGCGTATTACGCTTGATTGTCTCCGTGCCCCTTACGAGGGGCATCTTCAAAAGCTGCCTGTTGGCAGCTTTTTTTATGCAGAAAAGATAGCTGCCTGCGCTTTCTGGCTAAGCCCTGGAAGCTTATTTCTCAACAATCTTGCGCGCACAAAAAAGCCCGGACCAGCCGGGCTTTTGAGCGTGAAGGCGATCAGGCGGCCAGGCCGGCTGCGAGCTTCTCTTTGGTTTGCACCAGTTCGGCCGGCAGGTGGTAGGCCAGTTGCTGGAACAGCTCGGTGTGCAGGTCCAGCTCTTTGAGCCAAGCCGCGCGGTCAATGCTGGTCACGGTGTCGAACTGGGCAGGCGTGAAGTCCAGGCCGGTCCAGTTGATGTCGGCGTAGGCTGGGCTCACACCGAAGATGTGTTCGCTGCCGGTGTTGGCGCCTTCGATGCGGTCGATCATCCACTTCAGCACACGCATGTTTTCGCCGTAGCCGGGCCAGACGAACTTGCCGTCGGCACCCTTGCGGAACCAGTTGGTGGTGTAGATCTTGGGCAGCGTGGCGCCCGAGGCTTCGAGCTTTTGGCCCAGCTTGAGCCAGTGCTGGAAGTAGTCGGCCATGTTGTAGCCCATGAACGGCAGCATGGCGAACGGGTCGCGGCGCACCACACCTTGTTGGCCAGCGGCGGCGGCCGTGGTTTCGGAACCCATGGTCGCGGCCATGTAGACGCCTTCGGTCCAGTTGCGCGCTTCGGTCACCAGCGGCACCGTGGTCGAGCGGCGGCCGCCGAAGATGAAGGCGTCGATCTTCACACCCTTGGGGTCGTCCCAGGCTTCGTCGAGTGCCGGGTTGTTGATGGCGGCCACGGTAAAACGTGCGTTCGGGTGCGCCGCCTTGGCGCCGGTTTCCTTGGCGATTTGTGGCGTCCAGTCCTTGCCTTGCCAGTCGATCAGGTGCGCGGGCAAAGCCTTGCCGGCGACGTCATCTTCCATGCCTTCCCACCAGACGTCGCCGTCATCGGTGAGTGCCACGTTGGTGAAGATCACGTTCTTGTCCAGGCTGCGCATGCAGTTGGGGTTGGTCTTGTAGTTGGTGCCGGGGGCCACACCGAAGTAGCCAGCCTCGGGGTTGATGGCGCGCAGCGAGCCGTCGGCCTGCGGCTTGATCCAGGCGATGTCGTCGCCGATGGTCGTGACCTTCCAGCCTTCGAAGCCGGTGGGTGGCACCAGCATGGAGAAGTTGGTCTTGCCGCAGGCGCTGGGGAAAGCCGCTGCCACGTGGTACTTCTTACCCTGCGGATTGGTCACACCCAGGATCAGCATGTGTTCGGCCAGCCAACCCTGGTCGCGGCCCATGGTGGAGGCGATGCGCAGCGCAAAACACTTCTTGCCCAGCAAGGCGTTGCCGCCATAACCCGAGCCATAGCTCCAGATTTCGCGGGTTTCGGGGTAGTGCACGATGTATTTGGTCTTGTTGCAAGGCCACTTCACGTCGGCCTGGCCGGCTTCCAGCGGCGCGCCCACGGTGTGCACGCAGGGCACGAAGTCGCCGTCCACACCCAGCACGTCGTACACGGCGGCGCCCATACGCGTCATGGTGCGCATGTTCACGGCCACATAGGGGCTGTCGGACAGTTCAATGCCAATGTGGGCAATGGGCGAACCCAGCGGACCCATGCTGAAAGGCACGACATACATGGTGCGGCCCTTCATGCTGCCCTTGAACAGCGGGGCCAGCGTGGCGCGCATTTCGGCGGGTGCCATCCAGTTGTTGGTCGGGCCGGCATCTTCCTTCTTTTCAGAACAGATGTAGGTGCGGTCTTCCACACGCGCCACGTCGCTCGGGTCGCTCTGGGCGAGGAAGGAGTTGGGGCGCTTGGCCGGATTGAGCTTTTGGAAGGTACCGGCGTCGACCAACTGCTGGCACAGGCGTGCGTACTCTTCTTCGCTGCCATCACACCAGTAGATGTCTTTGGGCTGCGTCAGTGCGGCCATTTCGGCGACCCAAGCGATGAGCTTGGCGTTCTTGACGTATTTGGGTTCGTTCAGGGTCAGGCCCTGCATCGTGGGTGCGTTCATCGGTAAAGCTCCAAAGTAAAAAATCGTCTTGTCAAAAGCAGCGTCAGCCCAGGGGCGCGATGCAGTCTTTGAAAAGACGTCTCTTGGCGTACGGTGTCTCACCTGATCCAGGCACCTCAAGGCCGATTTTAGGGAGTGGTTCTAAAGTTACCAAACGATTACAGGCCAACTTTATGCAAAACATGCATCATGTTATGTGTGTTGGTATGCGCTGCTGTAGGCCAAAAGCGCGTTTGGAAAACGCTTTCTGGAGGCCAAACGACAAATGCCGGTGACCTTGCGGTCACCGGCATTTAGGTGAAAGTGGAAGCGGGTTGGCGCTTACGCCATGAAGACGGCGATAAACGCGAGCAAGAAGATCAAGACGCCGCCTACCACGGGCAAAACGATGGGGATCAGCGGCACGATCGCCTCGATGGCGTCTGCGGGCTGATGCTCGGCTGCGCTGTGGTGCTGCGTGGGTTCGGACATGGCGACTCCTTTTCTGCTCTTTTGCTTGGATTTGTCTGTGCGACAGATTCTAGTGGTGCTTCTTCACCCGCCAAGTCATATTTGTTCATTGGCTTCAAAACCGGCGGCGCGCAGCGCCTGCAGAACCTCTTGCACATGCGCGCGGCCGCGGGTTTGGATCACCAGTTCAATGTCCACGTTCTGCGCCGACAAGGCGGTGAACGCCCGCTGGTGGTGCACTTCGTTGATATTGGCCCCGGCCCCGGCCACTGTCGCGGTGATTTTGGCCAGCGAACCCGGGTTGTCGCGCGCGCCCACCCGCAGCCGTGACAAGCGCCCTGCGCGCACCATGCCGCGCTCGATGATGGCGGCCAGCAACAATGGGTCGATGTTGCCGCCGGACAGCACCAAGCCCACATTCTTGCCGCGAAACCGCTCCGGATATTTAAGCAGCGCGGCCAATCCTGCCGCCCCCGCGCCTTCGACCACCGTTTTCTCGATCTCCAGCAGCATCAAAATGGCCTGTTCGATGTCGCCTTCATCCACCAGCACAAGATCGTCCACCAGTTCGCGGATGATGTCCTGGGTGAGTTGTCCGGGCATGCCCACGGCAATGCCTTCCGCAATGGTGCTGCTACCCTGGGGAAGGGCTGTGCCCTTGATCGCGTTCACCATGGCCGGAAACTGGCGGGTTTGAACACCGACGATGTGTATTTCGGGTTTCAAGGCGCGGGCGGCTGTGGCAATGCCGGCAATCATGCCGCCGCCGCCGACAGCGATCACCAGCATGTCGAGCTGCGGCACCTGCGTCAGCATCTCCAGCCCGACCGTGCCTTGGCCGGCGATGATGTCGGCGTCGTCGTAGGGATGCACAAACACCAGGCCGTCGCGCTCAGCCAGCCCATAGGCGTGGCTGCGGGCTTCTTCCAGTGTGTCGCCGTGCAGCACCACTTCGGCGCCAAAGCCGCGTGTCCGTTCCACTTTGACGCCGGGGGTGAAACGCGGCATGACGATCACCGCACGCAAGCCCAGCCGTTGGGCGTGGTAGGCCACCCCTTGGGCGTGGTTGCCGGCGCTCATGGCCACCACCCCGCGTAGCGCTGGTGTGTCTGGTGCGGCGCCACTGATACGCGCCGCGTCGGCGTCGGCCAGTTGTACCAGTTTGTTGCAGGCACCACGCTCCTTGAACGAGGCGGTGAACTGCAGGTTCTCGAACTTCAAAAACACTTCTGCGCCGGTGATCTGCGAAATGGTGCGCGAGTCGACGCAGGGCGTGTCCAGAATCTGTCCCTTCACGCGCAGGGCGGCGGCGTGGATATCAGCAAGTGTGGTCATGGCGAGGAGTGTGACAAATTTTTGCGCTGGCACGATGATGACATGCCCGTTTGACACCGTCGCCGCTGTACCCCCGCGAAATTCTGCGCAGCATCTTCCCAAGGGTTGCGCCCTGCGTTATGGTGCGGCCAACGTATTCCGTTCCTGGGAGCACTTTCCATGGTGAAACGCTCGATATCGACCGCTGCTGGCGCCCTGCTCATTCCCTCGCCCGGATTGCAGCAGGCGCCTGTGCTGGATTTGATGTGTTCCCACTTTGTGCTGACCCTGGTGGCCCGGCAAGGTGCCAAGTTCAACGTTCGGCGTGACTTGAACAGCCTGTTGGCCATGGCCGGTCGCCACCTGGTGTGGCCGTTGCCGGTACTCAGCCGCCTGCGCGAGTTTCTGGGCCGGCGTTGCAAGGACAATGAGTTCTGGCGCGGCCATGCGGCGCTGGACACCACTGAGTTCCTGGAGCGTCACGGCATCTGGCGCGGCCCCTATGAAGAGGGCACGCTGTTCTTTTATCTGGACGAATACGCCAAGGACCAGCCAAAAGACCTGCTCTCGGCGCTGACCGTCACCGGCGAATGGCTCACCCAGGTGTTGAAGAAGCAATCCACCCTGGTCGAAAAAAACATCGATGCGCTTTCCGGTCTGCTGCTGCTCAACAAGGCCGAACGTGCGCTGCTGCTCTACGGCACGTTGGCGCGTTACCAGCGCGATCTGCGCACCATCCTGGTGGAGGTGAAGGTCAACAACGCGCCCGAAGCCTATGCCGCGATCGCCGAGTTGGCCGGCGTGAGCCCGTCCGATGTGGGTGAGGCCTTGCGCGCGGGCTCGCGGCTCGAACGCATAGGCCTGGTGGAGAACCTGATCTCCGAACACAACATCACCGATCTGGCCGACCTGATGAAGGTCAGCGAAAAGCTGCCGCCGGTGCTGATGCGCGAATACCGCAACCAAAACGAGCTGATGGCCGTGTTCACGCGGCCGGCCACACGCAGCACACTCAAGCTGCAGGACTTTTCGTTTGTGGTCGATGACGCACAGGTGATGGTGTCGCTGCTGCGCAATGCCGTGGCGCGTAAAGAGCCGGGTGTGAACGTCTTGCTCTACGGTCCGCCCGGCACCGGCAAAACCGAGCTGGCGCGTGTGGCGGCCGATGCCGCCGGACTCGACTTGTTTGAAGTGGAATATTCCGACCGCGACGGCAACTCGCTCAGCGGCCGCGACCGCTACCGTTCGCTGCAGATCGCCCAGGTGTTCTTGAAAGGCAGCGTGCAGGCCGCCTTGTTGTTTGACGAAGTGGAAGACGTGTTCCCGCCCATCAGCTCCGAGGCCGCGCAGCTGATTGCGCGTGCCGAGCAGGTGCCGGCGCCGAGCAATAACTCGGTCAGCGGCAAGGCCTGGGTGAACCAGATTCTGGAATCGAACACCGTGCCCACCATCTGGATCACCAACCGCATAGAGCAAATCGACCCGGCGTTTCGCCGCCGCTTTGCCTACCACCTGGAATTGCGTTCGCCACCGCCAGGCGCGCGTGAAGGCCTGATACGCAAAACCCTGGAAGGCGTGGCGGTGTCGGATGTGTTTGTGGCCAAACTCACTGAACGCAAAGGCCTCACGCCGGCGCAGATCCGGACGGCCGTGCGTTTTGCCCAATTGGCCACCACCGAAGCCTTGGGCCTGGAGAGCCTGATCGAGCGCCAGTTGACCAACGCCGACAAGGCCTTGGGCGGCCAGCACAAGGGTTCTGAAGGGCGGCCCAGTGTCACCACCTACAGCCTGGACATGCTCAACGTCGAATGTCGCTTCGAGATTCCGCGCGTGGTGCAGGCGCTGAAGGCGCGTGGCCACGGCACACTGTGTTTCTACGGCGCACCGGGCACCGGCAAAACCGCCTTGGCCGAACACATCGCCAAGTCGCTGGGTCGCCCCCTGCTCATCAAACAGGCTAGCGATTTGATGAGCAAGTTTGTCGGCGAGACCGAGCAGAACATGGCCGCCATGTTCAAGGAAGCCGAAGCCGAGCAGTCGGTGCTGCTGCTTGATGAGGCCGACAGCTTTCTGCAAGACCGCCGCGGCGCGCAGCGCAACTACGAGGTCAGCGAAGTCAACGAGATGCTGCAGGGCATGGAGCGTTACAACGGCATCTTCATCTGCACCACCAACCTGCTGGACCGCATAGACCAGGCGGCGCTGCGCCGCTTCGCGTTCAAGATCAAATTCTTGCCACTCACGCGTACGCAGCGCGAAACCATGTTCATCACCGAAGCCCTGGCCGGTGACAACAGTCAACTCAGTGCCGAACTCGCGGCACGCCTGTTGAAACTCGAGCAACTTTGTCCCGGCGACTTTGCCGCTGTGAAGCGGCAAGCGGAAATTCTCGACGTGTTGATCGAGGCCGATGAATTCATGGCGCAACTCGAGGCCGAGCACCGCATCAAGCCCGAAGTGCGCGATGCCCGCAGCATGGGTTTTGTGCCGTAGTGCCGCGCAGGCGGATTTCGACGCTGCGCCCACCGCGGGGGTGGTGTGATGGCAAGGGGTGATACAGACCCTCTAAGAACGTGTTTACGATGGCCGTGTAGCCGCATTGGAGCGCAATCGGGACGAGTGGGTTGTCAAAGACCGCTGCATTGGCTCACTTTTGCGCCTGGCAGTGCATCCCGAGAAAATACCTGGTCGGCCCCTCGGCCATCGTAAACACGTTCTCACGTAAAACAACTATGCAAAGCTTGCGCGGTACCCAGGAGATCAGTGGCGACAAGGCCCGGCAATTGCGCCGCATGCGGCGCATATTGCAGATCTGGGCCGCCGGCATGGTTCTGGGCGGCTCGTTCTTCGGCATCAACCTCGCGCTGCGAGGTGATTGGTTCATGACGGCCATGGAGGCCCAACTGGTTCTCACGGGTGTGTTGGCCTTCTGGCTGGCGCGCCATGACCAACCACGTTATGCGGCTTTGGCCATGATGGTCAGCCTGTTTTTCACGCTCTGCCTGGTGTGTGGCACCCAGGACCTCGCCACCGCCAAGGTGCCACGCACCTCGCACATCTTTTTTCTGGCCATGGGCATGGCCACGTTCCTGATGTTCAAGGGCGAGGGCTGGTGGTTGCGCCATGGCCTCACGCTCATCAGCTTCTCGGCCTTTGTGTTCTTTGCGAGTTCTTCCACCGGCTGGCCGCAAGGCGAGCCGGTGCCAGATAGCTTGCGTGGGCCCTGGGCCTGGGGCACCACCGTTTTCGGCCTGGTTGTGCTTTATGCCTTGCTGGTGGTCATGCAGTCGAGCATGGTGGAGCGGCATTCGCTGTCTATCGACCTGCGCAACGCACTGGCCAACCGCCAGTTCGTCCTGCATTACCAGCCTCAGGTCGGTGCCCAGGGGCAGGTGATTGGCGCGGAGGCTTTGCTGCGCTGGCCGCTGCCCGAACATGGCATGGTGTCGCCGGGCGAGTTTGTTCCATTGGCTGAGCAGAGCGGCTTGATCCTGCCGCTGGGTGAATGGGTGCTGGAGACCGCGTGTAAAACCCTGGTGAACTGGGCCGGCACGCCGCACACGGCGCATCTCACGCTTGCCGTAAACGTGAGTGCGCGGCAGATGGCGCAGCCCGACTATGTCGAGCAGGTGGTGCAGGTACTCAAGGCCTCGGGCGCCAACCCCAAGCGGCTCAAGCTGGAACTGACCGAAAGCTCCCTGGTGCAGGACGTGGAGGACACGGTGGTCAAGATGAGCGCGCTCAAGGCGCTGGGCGTGCAGTTCGCGATGGACGATTTCGGCACCGGTTATTCATCGCTCAACTACCTCAAGCGCCTGCCCCTGGACCAGTTGAAGATAGACCAATCGTTTGTGCGCGACGTGCTCACCGATCCCAATGACGCGGCGATCGCGCGCACCGTGGTGACCTTGGGCCAGACGCTGGGCCTGGATGTGATCGCCGAAGGGGTGGAGACGGTGCGCCAGCAGCAGTTTCTGCGCGAGATCGGCTGCCACAGCATCCAGGGTTATCTGGTCAGCCGCCCGCTGCCGCTGGCGGAGTTCGACGCGTTCTTGCGGGCCTATGGCGAGAACGCTGCAGCGCCACCGGCCAAGGTGGCTTGAGCCGGATCAAACGCTGTCGAGCTTGCTGATGTCCAGCCCGGCCACGGCCTCCAGTGCGTTCGACTTTTCGGCCAGGAATACCGGCGTGCACATGGCCGCAATCAGCGCCAGCAAGGGCGGGCTCACGTGGTCGTAGGCCGCGCGATGGTTTAGCAGGTTGAGCGAACCTATCACTTCGCCGCCAAACCAGATCGGGATGTTCAGCACCGAGTGCAGGCCATGCTGGATCAGCATCTCGGACTCCGAGAACACGCTGCGGATGTCGTTCTCGTGGCTGCCCACGTAGACCAGGCCTTCGTCCAGCACCCGGCTCGACCACGGGCCCTTGCCCGTGGCCTTGAAGCCGCCCAGGGGGCTGATGTTGCCATCCGACGTGTAGATGCGGCCCATCAGGCGCTGCGCCTTGAGGTAGACCAGCGCAGTGAACAGCCGGTGGCCGAACAAGTCCTGCAGCAACTCGGAGATCACCTCCCACTGGCGCGCCGGGGTATCGGCGCGACCCAGTTCGTGTGCGGCCTTGGCTATGCGCACTTGCGGGAACGCTGTGGCGCTCATTGGTGCACCCTTCGGCCTGCGGCCTGTCCAGCCAAGCGGGAGCGAGCTTGCTTGGGGCGGCCCTGCGCGGCGCTCATGCGGCAATCTTCTCGAGCGACACGCCGTGGGTGTTCTTGCCAAAGAGCAGGATGCCCAGGCCGCCGACAAACAACACGCCGGTCATCATGGCAAACACACCACCAAAACCCAGCACCGGATATGCGGCGCCGACGATGGTGGGCGAGGCGATGGAGCCTATGCGCGCAAAGGCCGATGCCGCACCCATGCCGGTGGCACGGATGGAGGTGGGGTAGATCTCGGCGGTGTAGGTGTATTGCGCCGCGATGATGCCGTTCATGCCGAAAGACAACAGCATGCTCAGGTTGACGATGGACGAGTCACCACTCGCAAACGCCAGGCCCAGGGCGGCCAGGCAGGACACCACCATATAGGCCAGTATGGTGTACTTGCGGCCAATCTTGTCATTGAAATAAGCGGCTGAGTAGTAGCCCGGAATCTGTGCCAGGTAGATCAGGATGGTGAACGAGAAACTCTTGGTGATGGTGAAACCACGCGCCACCAGCAGGCTTGGAATCCACACCAGAAACGCGTAGTAGCAGAACAGCACCGAGATCCACAGGATCCAGATCACCAGGGTGGTCTTGCCGTGCTCGGCGCCAAACAGCGCTGCGAACTTGGCCCAGGTGCTGGAGGCGGCAGCGCCGCTGGTGGTACGTGGCCCCATCACCGGCGCCGGCAGTGGGCGGCCGGTGGAGCGTTGTACCGATTCTTCAATCTTGCTGCAGATGTCGGCCGCCTCCTGGGTACGGCCGACGTTTTCGAGCCAGCGTGGCGACTCGAACAGGGACCGGCGCCACCACAGCAGAAACACCACCGGCACCGAGGCGATGATCATGATCCAGCGCCAGCCATCGTCGCTCAGCGGCACGATGAAGTAGCCCAGCAGCGCCGACAGCACAAAACCAAACGAGAAGAAACCCGCCAGTGCGCCAGTAAAGCGGCCGCGGTAGCGGCAGCTCACGAACTCGGCCAGGTAGGGCGCGATGATGGCGCCTTCAGCGCCCATGCCCACCCCGGCGATCATGCGCAGGATGTAGAACGAGTGGAAGTTGTGCGCAAACGCATTCGCAAACGTGGCCACACAAAACAGCACCAGCGCCCACAACATCACCGTCTTGCGGCCATAACGGTCGCCCAAAATGCCGGAGAGCAAGGCGCCCACCAGGAAGCCCACGTAGGTGCTGCTGGCGATCCAGCCGACTTCCACGCCGGTCAAGCCCCATTGTGTGCGCAGCGACGGGATGATGAAGGCGATGATGCCCGCGTCCAAGGCCTCAAAGGCCAACCCCAGACCTCCAATGATGAGTAGCTTGAAGTGAAAGCTACTGAACGGTAGTCGCTCAAGACGTTCTGAGACGGTGTGCATGATGAGGGAAGCCTTTGGGTTAAGAGATGGGGTTCACTGGCCGGGCATGTGTGCTGACGTTTCAGTCACACGTGTTTTTGTGGATCTCGCCATTGCGCAGGATCAGCTTGAGGGCGCTGTCGTGTTGCGTCAGCAGCGCGATGTCTTCGAGCGGATTGCCGTCCACGAGCAAGAGGTCGGCATAGGCGTTCTCCACCACCTCGCCGAGCAAGCCGGTCTGGTTCAGGATCTCGGCGCCTATCAGCGTGGCTTGTTGCAGCGTCTTGGCCGCACCCAGCACCTTGCTGCGCAGCAGCAGTTCGTCGGACTGCATGTAGTGGGTTTCGCCCAGCAGGTCGCTGCCAAAACCCATCTTCACGCCGGCGGCGTCCAGCACTTCCAGCGCCTTCAGGCCGTTGGTGCGCACCTTGGCAATTTTTTGCACCGACTCTGCGGGCAGGCCGTACTTCGCGCCTTCATTCGCCAGCCCTTCGTAGGTGATGAGTGTGGGCACCATGTAGGCGCCTTGTTCGGCCATGAGCTTGGCGGTATCGGCATCGACCAGGTTGCCGTGTTCAATCGTGCGCACACCACAACGCACGGCGCGCGAAATCGCTTGCGGCGTGTAGGCATGGGCCATCACGTAGGTGTTGGCGTTGTGCGCTTCCTCGACGATGGCCTTCAGTTCGGCCTCGGAGAAGCCCAGGTTGTTGATCGGGTCGTTGGGCGAAGCCACGCCGCCCGAGGCCATGACCTTGATCTGGGTGGCGCCTTTCAGAATCTCTTCGCGCACGGCCAGGCGGCAAGCGTCCACACCATCCACCACGCGGCCGATGTTGCCAATCTTGTAGGCACACGAGCACGGGTCTAGTGTGTCGTTGCGCGCGCGGAAGTCACCGTGGCCACCGGTCTGCGACAAGGCCTTGCCGGCGCAGAACAGGCGCGGGCCGGGCACCAGCCCGGTACGCACGGCCTCGGCCAAGGCCCAGTCGGCGCCACCCGCGTCACGTACCGAGGTGAAGCCGCGGTCCAGCATGCCCTTCATGATGGGCAGTGCGCGCAGCAAGGCCAGGGCGTTGGGCAAATTGGCCACCGTGCCCAGGTTGAAGGCCGAGGCCACCACGTGTACGTGACAGTCGATCAAGCCGGGTATCAGCGTCATGCCGCGCCCGTCTATCACCTGCGCGCCTTCCACACTCAGCGGCTCGGCGCTGATGCGTTGAATCAAGCCTTCATCCAGCAGCACATGCTGAAGAGGCGTGAGGGAAAGATTCCGGGTATCCAGAATCCGCACGTTTTGAAGAACGATCGCTTGCATATTGAATTGGGCCAGAATGGATGGCCATAGACACCTGATATGGCGTTGACTCTAAAGGCAACGTTATGAAAAAGTTCATCCATTTACGGTGTTGGCCGAGCCAAAAATTCGTACCCCTATGACTGCCACTCATACCCCGCCATGCGTAGACGGTGCCCCACTATTTCGGAATTGAATGCGTTTATTTCCTCGGCGCGGCATTTGTCGTTTTCCAAGGCCGCGAAGGAATTGTTTGTCACGCAAAGCGCCATCAGCCGGCACATCGCCACGCTGGAGAGTTATCTCGGCCACGCCTTGTTCATCCGCGGTGTGAATGGTCTGGAGCTGACGCAGATCGGCGGCACTTACCTGAAACTGGTGCGCCCGGCCATGCATTCGCTGGAAGCCGCCACCTCGCAGGTGATGTACACGGCGCCCCAATCGCAGTCGCTCAACCTGTCGGTGGCGCCAACGTTTGCCGCGAATTGGTTGTTTCCTCGCTTGAATGCCTTCAGGGCGGCGCATCCGCTGATTTCGATCAACTTCGTGCGCTACCGCACCATCGACAACATGCAGGTCGAGACCGATTGCGATGCCTCCATCCAATATGGCTACGGCGACTGGCCCAGTGCCGAGGCCACCTATTTGGCGGGCAAGGAAACCTGCGTCGTGTGTTCGCCGCAATACCGCGACGAGCAGCGCATTGGTGATGTCGAGGATTTAAAACGCTGCGTGCTGCTGCAGCACATCGAGCTGCCGCTGTCGTGGGAAGACTGGTTTGCGGCTTACGTTGGTGGTTATGAATCGGCGCGTTTCGGGCCGGGGTTCAATCTGTTTTCAATGCTGATCCAGGCCGCCGCCACGGGCATGGGCCTGGCGTTGATCCCCGCGTGTCTGATCGAACGTGAGTTGGCCTCGGGTGAACTGGTCGAGCCCCTGGGGCGTCGCTTCGAGAGCCCGCTGGGCTATTACCTGTGCGCGCCCAATTCGCAGACCGACCTGGAGAGTTACCGCCTGTTTGGCGAGTGGCTGCGGCACGAGTCCTTGCACGCGGCAGTGGATACCAGCGACGGCGCCGCCTGCCGCTACTGCGGCCCTACATAGAACTCACGCGCAGCACTTCGGCGCCGTAGGCTTCGAGCTTTTTCGCACCAATGCCGCTGATGCCGTGCAGGTCGTCCAGCGACTGCGGTGCGCGCTGGGCGATGGCCGCCAGCGTGGCGTCGTGGAAGATCACATAGGCTGGCAGGTTGTGTTGCTTGGCCACCTCGGCGCGCCAGGCCTTGAGGTTGATGAAGCGCACTTCGGCATCCGGCCCCAGGTTGGCGGCCGCTGCGGCGGCGGCCTGGGTGCTGCGGCGTGTGCGCTTGGGCGCCGCGGCCGCGGTGGTTTCGCGCAACTGCACGGCGGTTTGGCCACGCAGCACGGCGCGTGAACCTTCGGTCAGGCACAGGGTGTCGAAGCTGAAGCCGGCATCGGTGGTGACCTTCTGCAGGCCCACGGCACCCACGGCCAATAGTTGGCGCAGCACGCCGCGCAACTGCTGTTCGCTGAAGTCCTTGCCCAGGCCGAAGGTGGAGAGTTTTTCGTGGCCGAACTGCAGCACCTTGTCGGTGTCTTTGCCACGCAGTATGTCCATGATGTGGCCGGTGCCGAAGGTCAGGCCGCTGGCTTCGTGTACACGGTAGATGGTGGACAGCAGCTTGCGTGCGGCGTCCGTGCCGTCCCAGACCGCGGGCGGCTGCAGGCAGTTGTCGCAGCTGGCGCATTTCATTCTGGCCACGCCGCCGTCCTGGCTGGTTTGGCCGGGGGCGCCCAATCCGTAGGTTTCGCCAAAGTAGCCGAGCAGGCGCACGCGGCGGCAGTCGGTGGCCTCGGCCAGCGCGAGCAGCGCATCGAGCTTGCCACGCATCACTTCCTTGAAGGTTTCGGCGGCGGGGCTTTCATCAATCATGCGGCGCTGGTTCACCACGTCCTGCAGGCCATAGGCCATCCAGGCGTGTGCGGGCAGGCCGTCGCGGCCGGCACGGCCGGTCTCCTGGTAGTAGCCCTCGATGTTTTTCGGCATGTCGACGTGGGCGACAAAACGCACATCGGGTTTGTCTATGCCCATGCCAAAGGCGATGGTGGCGACCATGACGATGCCGTCTTCGCGCAGGAAGCGGTCCTGGTGCAGCTGGCGCTGCTCCACCGGCAGGCCCGCGTGATAAGGCAAGGCGTTGATGCCGGCGTTTTGCAGGGTGGTGGCCAGCTCTTCCACACGTTTGCGTGACTGGCAATACACCACACCCGCGTCTTCCGGGTGTTCACGCTCGATGAAGCGCAGCAACTGGGTGGTGGCGTCTTTTTTCTCGACGATGGTGTAGCGGATGTTGTGCCGGTCGAAGCTGCTGACAAACTGCCCGGCGGCTTCGAGTTGCAGGCGCTCGACGATGTCGGCGCGCGTCAGCGCATCGGCCGTGGCGGTCAGCGCAATACGCGGCACACCGGCGTAGCGTTCATGCAGCACCGTCAGGCCGCGGTACTCGGGGCGGAAGTCGTGGCCCCATTGGCTCACGCAGTGGGCTTCGTCAATCGCGAACAGACTCAGTTGGCCGCGCTGGTGCAGGCCGTCCATCAGCTCGAGAAAGCGTGGCGTGGTCAGCCGCTCGGGGGCGGCGTAAAGCATGGTGATCTCACCGCGCGCCAGGCGGCGCTCCACGTCGAGGGCCGCTTGCCAGTCGAGTGTGGAGTTGAGAAACGCCGCCTCCACGCCGGCCTCGTGCAGCGCGCCCACCTGGTCGTGCATCAGCGCGATCAGCGGCGACACCACGATGGTGATACCGTGCCCCATCTGCTGGCGCACGATGGCCGGCACCTGGTAACAAAGGCTTTTGCCGCCGCCCGTGGGCATCAGCACCAGGGCGTCGCCGCCCTGGATGACGTGTTGGACGATGGCCTCTTGCGGGCCACGGAACTGCTCGTAGCCAAAGACTTCGTGCAGAACGGAATGCGCGGTGGACAAACGAAATACTCTTGATTTGATAGCTGGATGCGCTACTGTGGTGTGCGCTGGGGGCCGTTTTTTCTCAAGAAGAACAAGAGGATGGCGCGGCGCCCGACAAGCCCCTATTGTGCGCGGTGCGTGGCGCCCGCTCCACAGATGGCGTGCAACAGAGCGACAACTCAGCCGTTGGGCCGGTGAGGGCATGCACTGCTACTTAAAATGCCAGCATGCAAGCCCGCCCCTACACCCGCGCAGCCCAGCTGCCCACCATCCTGTCCCAACGCATTGCCATCCTCGATGGCGCCATGGGCACCATGATCCAGCGCTTCAAGCTCAACGAGGCGCAGTACCGGGGTGAACGCTTCAAAGACTTCCACAAAGACGTGAAGGGCAACAACGAGTTGCTGAGCCTGACCCGGCCCGACGTGATCACCGACATCCACGAAAAATATCTCGCCGCCGGTGCCGACCTGATCGAGACCAACACCTTTGGCGCCACCACCGTGGCCCAGGAAGACTATGACATGGCCGACCTGGCGCGCGAGATGAACCTCGCTTCCGCCAAGCTGGCGCGCGCCGCCTGCGACAAATACAGCACGCCCGACAAACCGCGCTTCGTGGCCGGCGCCCTGGGCCCTACACCCAAGACCGCGAGCATCAGCCCCGATGTGAACGACCCTGGCGCACGCAACGTCACGTTTGAGCAATTGCGTGCCTCGTATCTGGAGCAAACCCTGGCGCTTATAGAAGGTGGCTCCGACGTGCTGCTGGTGGAAACCATTTTCGACACGCTCAACGCCAAGGCCGCGCTGTTCGCCATCGACGAAGCCTTTGAGATCTCGGGTGAATACCTGCCCATCATGATCAGTGGCACCGTGACCGACGCCTCTGGCCGCATCCTGTCGGGCCAGACCGTCACCGCGTTCTGGAACAGTGTGCGCCACGCCAAGCCACTGACCATAGGCCTGAACTGCGCCTTGGGCGCCACGCTGATGCGCCCCTACATCCAGGAGCTGAACCGTGCCGCGCCCGACACCTTCATCAGCTGTTATCCCAACGCCGGCCTGCCCAATCCCATGAGCGATACCGGCTTTGACGAAACCCCTGAGGTCACCAGCCGCCTGGTGCACGAGTTCGCCGCCGCTGGGCTGGTGAACGTGGTCGGTGGCTGCTGCGGTACCACGCCAGACCACATAGGCGCCATAGGCCGCGCCGTGGCGTCGACCAAGTCGCGCCCCTTGTTTTACGCCGAGCCTGCCGAAGCCGCTTAAAAAACCATAGGGCAACGGCCTACATCGGCGGCCTGCATGCCCGGTGTAGGATGAATTCTTCGCATCGAGGAGTTCCGCCCATGGCATCGATTGCCCGTTCCCTGGGGTTGCAAGTGATCGCGGCTACGGCCCTGGCCCTGCCCCTGGGGGCAAGCGCCCAGCAGACCGCAGTCATCAGCGCCTTGCTCAATCTGCGTGCCGGACCCAGCCCCGACTTCCCCGTGGTGGCCGTGCTGCAGCCGGGTGTGGCCGTGGCCGTGCAAGGGTGTATCACCGGCTATAGCTGGTGCGACGTGGTGGTGGACGGCAACCTGCGCGGCTGGGTCTTCGCCCAGTATCTGCAATACCCGAACGGGCCGCTGGCCGTGCCGTTCAGCTCGGCCGCCATTGGTATCGGGGTACCCATTGTTGCCTTTAGCCTCGGTATGTACTGGGGCAACTATTACGCCGACCGCCCTTGGTATGGGCGCCCGCCGCCTGGCTGGGGGCGGCCACCGCCACCGCGCCCACCGGGCATGCGTCCACCGTACCGCCCCGGATATCCGGGCGGCCCCGGCATGGGCCCGGGCCGACCACCCGGTGGTCCCGGCCATGGCGGGCCTCCGCAAGTACGCCCGCCACCGGGCGGTGGCGGGCATCCCGGCGGGCCTGGCGGTGCAAGCCCCGGCCGACCACCCGGTGGCGGCGGTGGTGGTGGTCACCATGGCGGTGGCGGCGGTCGCCACTGAACCAGCAGTGTGTCTTGCGTGCTTCAACTTAAAAAATGACAGGAGACAAAAGAGATGAACGACCCCTTGGTTTTGCGGCTTGAGCAATGTTATTCGGGTGTGCTGCATGACGTGATGCGCGCCATGGGCCTGCGTCAATTCACCCTGCCGGCCACGCTGCGGCCGCTGATTGCGGGGCAAAAGCTCTGCGGCCCGGTGTTCACCGTGCAAGGCCGCGTCGACACCACGGCCGACCCCCACAGCACCTTGCTGGCCTGGACCGGACTGCTGTCCAAGGCCAAGTCCGGCCATGTGCTGTTGATCCAGCCCAACGACTCAACCGTGGCCCATATGGGCGAGCTGTCGGCCGAGACGCTGAAGTTTCGCGGCGTGCGCGGTGTGGTGGCCGATGGCGGGGTGCGCGACGCCGAGTTCATCTTGAAGATAGGCCTGCAGGTATGGCACCGTTACTTCACGCCGCGCGACATCGTCTCCTACTGGTTGCCCGATGCATTTGAGGTGCCGGTGACCATTGGCGAGGTGTTGATCGCGCCCGGCGACTATGTATTTGGCGACACCGACGGCATGGTGCGCCTGCCACGCGCCCAGGCCGAGGCCATCGTGCAGCAAGCCGAGACGGCCATGGGCCAAGAGAATCTGGTGCGCACGGCCATCATGGAAGGTATAGACCCGCAACAGGCCTACCTGCGCCACGGCAAGTTTTAAGGCTAGACGGAGGCCGGTGCCGCCAACGCGGTTTCAAGTTCACCAGCAATGCTGGCCGGGGTGTCCAGCGGCGCATAGCGGCGCAGCACGCTGCCATCGCGGCCAATCAGGAACTTGGTGAAATTCCACTTGATGGCCGTTGTGCCCAATACCCCCGGGGCCTGTGCCGTGAGCCATTGGTACAGCGGGTGGGCCTGCGGGCCCTTGACATCGATCTTGGCCATCATGGGAAAGCTCACGCCGTAGTTCATCTGGCAGAAGCTGGCGATTTCTTCGTTGGCGCCCGGGTCTTGTCCGCCGAACTGGTTGCACGGAAAACCCAGCACCACCAGCCCGCGCGGGCCGTAAGTCTTGTGCAGTTCTTCCAGCCCGGCAAATTGCGGTGTGAAGCCACAGGCGCTGGCGGTGTTCACAATCAACAGCACCTGTTGGCGAAAGTTCGCCAGCGGCACCGGGCGGCCCGCAATGTCCAGCGCTTCAAAGCTGTAGATGTCTGGTGCAACAGCCATGGTATGGCGCTCTTCTCAGTGGGAGTTGTCGTTGCGCGCGATGTCGAGCAGATGTTCCACCGTCTCGCGGTCATGGGTGAGGTTGTGGGCGTGCCAGCGCTGGATCAGCCACATGAAACCCGCCACCACCAAGCCAAACAGCGTGATGGCGCCGAAGGCCGACAAACCCATGCCGGTGGAGAAGGTGTACAACGCGCCCAGGAACAGGATACAGGCCTGCTCGTTGAAGTTTTGCACCGCAATGGAACGGCCCGCACCCATGAGGTTGTGGCCCCGGTGCTGCAGCAGCGCGTTCATGGGCACCACCAAGAAGCCGCCCAGGCCGCCCAGCAGGACCAGAAACGGCGCTGCGACCCAGACGTTGGTGATGAAGTTCAGCAGAATCACCAGCACACCCATGCCAATGCCCAGTGGAATCACCTTGGTCGCCATGTCCAGCTTCATGCGGGCCGAGGCCACCACCGCGCCCACGGCCGTGCCTATGGCCACCACGCCCACCAGACTGGAAGCCTGCGTGGTGCTATAGCCCAGCGCGGCGGCGGCCCAGGCCAGCACGATGAATTTGAGGTTGCCGCTCACGCCCCAGAACAGCGTGGTGGTGGCCAGCGAGATCTGGCCCAGGCGGTCGCGCCACAGGCGCAGATTGCAGCTCCAGAAGTCGGGCAGCAACTCGATGGTGCGCTTGGGCATGGGGCGCATTTCCACGCCGGTATGGGGAATGCGGGTGTTGAACCAGGCGGCCAGCATGTAGACCAGAATCAACACCGCAATCGCCGCTTCCGGTGCGGTGCTGATGCCGGTGTCGATGAACGGAATGTCGATCGCCAGCAGCTTGCCCGAGATCACCGGCCCGACCAATTGCCCGCCGAGCAGCACACCCAGAATGATGGAGCCAATGGTCAGTCCCTCGATCCAGCCATTGGCCTTGACCAACTGTGACGCCGGCAGCAGCTCGGTCAGGATGCCGTATTTGGCCGGCGAATAGGCCGCGGCGCCCAGGCCCACCACGGCGTAGGCGATCAGCGGGTGGGTGCCGAACAGCATCATCAAACAGCCAATGACCTTGATGGCATTGCTGTAGAACATCACCTTGCCTTTGGGCAAAGCGTCGGCAAAAGCGCCCACAAAGGGCGCCAAAATCACGTAAAAGAGCGCAAACATCGGCACCAAAGCCGCTTGTTGCCAAGCTGGGCCGTGCCCGGATCGCAGCAGCTGCACGGCACCTACGAATAAGGCGTTGTCTGCCAGCGAGCTGAAAAACTGCGCTGACATGATGGTGAAAAAACCGCGCTTCATTAATGGCTGTCGACGGCGCCAGTGGGGCTGGCGCGGGTGATAAGTTCGGTTAATCCGGTGCTGCAGTGAAGAATGCGGGTTATATCACGCGGGCCGGTGCCAAAATCATGCGAACCCCCGCAAACCGTGGGGCTCTAAGAATCGCCAACCTAACATGCCGCGCCCAATTCAAGCCATCATCCACACCGAATCCTTGCGCCACAACCTTGCGCGCGCCCGTGCTGCGGCGCCCGATGCGCGCATCTGGGCGGTAGTCAAAGCCAATGCCTACGGCCATGGCATTGAGCGTGTGTATGAGGGTTTACGCGGGGCCGACGGATTTGCCCTGATCGACTTGGACGAAGCCCAACGGGTGCGCCACCTGGGCTGGCGCGGGCCGATTTTGTTGCTCGAAGGCGTGTTTGAACAGCGTGATCTGGAGCTTTGTTCGCGCCTGGGCCTGTGGCACGCCGTGCATTGCGACGAACAAATCGACATGCTGGCCACACACAAGACCAATGTGCCACACCGCGTGTTCCTGAAAATGAACTCGGGTATGAACCGCCTGGGCTTTACCCCGGAACGTTACCGCGCCGCCTGGACGCGGCTGAACCTGCTGCCCCAGGTCGAAGAAATTTCGCTGATGACCCACTTTGCCGATGCCGACGGCCCGCAAGGCATTGCGCAGCAGATGGCCGTGTTCAACGCCGTCACCCAGGACCTGCCGGGTGAACGCACCGTGGCCAACAGTGCCGCCACGTTGCGCCACACGGCGGGTGGCCCGCTGCAAAAGCCCGATCTGGCTGCGCAAGTGGCGGGTGATTGGGTGCGCCCCGGCATCATGGTCTACGGCGGTTCACCCGACTATCCCGAATATGACGCCGCCCACTGGGGCATACAGCCCGCCATGACGCTGCAGGCGCGCATCATTGGGGTGCAGGAAATGGCCGTGGGCGCGGCCTTGGGCTACGGCTCCAGCTTTGTCGCCGAGCAAGCCACACGCATAGGCATAGTCGCTTGTGGTTATGCCGACGGCTACCCGCGCCTGTGCCCCACCGGCACGCCGGTGCTGGTCGATGGTCAGCGCAGCCGCACCTTGGGCCGCGTCAGCATGGACATGTTGGTGGTCGACCTGGCCCATCTGCCCGAAGCCGGCATGGGCAGCATGGTCACGCTGTGGGGCAAGGCCGGCAACGGTGCTGTGGTGTCCATAGACGAAGTGGCCGCCAAAGCCGGCACCGTGGGCTGGGAACTGATTTGTGCGCTGTCGCTGCGGGTGCCGGTGGTGGTCGATCCCGCACCCGAAACTAACGCCTCGCGTTGAATAACCGGTCCAACTGGCGCTCGGTACGTTTGGCCGAGCACCACTTCCAACACCAGATCCGTGCGCGGCACGCCTTGTGGTTACACGGCTGGTGTATTGGGCTGCTGACGCTAGGCTTCACCTGGGGCACATCCACGCTGTTGATGCACCTGGGTGTGCAGTCGCTGGCGCTGCGTTACTTGCTGTCGCTGGGTGTGGGCTACGCCGTATACCTGCTGGTGCTGCGCGCCTGGGCGGCGGCGATGTTGCGCCGATCGGAGTCCGGTGATGCCGATCTTTCATTCGACCTGCCTACCGATGGCACCAGCGGCTGCGGCAACGGGCCTGGCGTTCACGCTGTGCCCGGTGGCATGGATGCAGGCGGTGGCGGCGATTTTGCTGGTGCCGGGGCGAGTGGCGATTTCGCCAGCGGTGCACTGGAAGCCGCCGCCAGCGCCGACGAGGGCGCGGTGATCGCCATTCCCGTGGTGGCCGTGTTCCTGATAGTCTGCGCGCTGTTGTTTGGCGCGGGCGGTTTGCTGCTGCTGTATTTCGGCTCCGAAGCCTTGCTGGCCGTGGTCGTGGAGTTGGCGTTTTCCTACGCCGCTTCCCGGGTCGCCGTGCGGGTGGTGCGCGAGGGCTGGCTGTTGGCCGCCGTACAACTCACCTGGAAACCTTTGCTTGGCGCGCTATTCTGCGCCGTGCTGCTGGGCCTCAGCATCGATCACTTCGTGCCAGCGGCCGATTCTTTGCCACATGCGCTGCAGTTGATGCGCGGGCGCTAGGCCCGCGCGCGCCTTCAGGCCAGCTGCCGCATCTGCAAAATTTCGATGCGCTCAATCAGGTGGCCGGTTGCGGCACGGAACACCTCCATATGGGCGCCTTGTCGGTGGTCGTCCCACGACTGGCGGTCCTTCCAGCGCTCAAAAAACAGCACCTTGCCGGGCTGGCTCTCGTCTTCAAACAGTTCGTAGAGCAAGCAACCCGGCTGCTGGCGCGCCACGTTGACGAAGCCGGTCTGGGCCGCCACCAGTTCCTTCGCCGCGCCAGGCTTGGCCAGCACCTGGGCCACGATGATGAGATCAGGCATGGGGGCTCCTACTGTGCTGAGGGTTTGGGGTATAGCCCATGCACCTGTGCATGCACCCGCGCCAGGCCAAACAGCGCATCGGTGTAGGGCGTGGCCACGCCGGTGATGGCGCCAAGTTCGCGCACCGCGTTCACCAGCGCGTCCAGCTCCACGCTGCGGCCGGCTTCCACGTCCTGCAGCATCGAGGTTTTGAAGGCGCCGAGTTTGCGTGTCACGGCGTGGCGGTCTTCTGGCGCCTGGTCGATGACGATGCCGAGTTTGGCGCCCACGGCCTTGGCCTCCAGCATCACGGCAGACACAAAGCCGCGCACCAGGTCGTCGTTCATGATCAGGTCGGTGGTGGCGCCGGTCATGGCGCTGATGGGATTCACCGTCATATTGCCCCAGAGCTTGAACCAGGTGTCTTGCTGGATGTTCTCGGCCACCGGCACTTCAAATCCGGCGCGCTGCAACAGTGCGGCCAGCGCCTGCACACGCGGCGTGGCCTGGCCGCTGGGCTCGCCGATGATCAGCTTCTGGCCGAAGTTGTGCTGCACGTACCCCGGCCCGTTCAGTGCGCAACTGGCATGCACCACGCAGCCGATCACATGCTGCGCGGGAATGGCGCGGGTGATGTCGCCGGTCGCGTCGACCGACTTCAGTGTGTGCCCCGCGTAGTCGCCGCCAAAGCCCTGCAGAAACCACCATGGCACACCGTTCATGGCGGTCAGCACCACGCTGTTCGGGCCTAGCAGCGGGCCGATCTGCCGGGCGACATCCAACATGGCCGGGGCTTTGACGGCCACCACCACCAGGTCTTGTTCGCCCAGGTCGGCCGGGTTGGCGCTGGCTTTGACGGGCATGCTGCGGCTGCCGTCCTTGGTTTGCAGCCGCAAGCCGTGGGTTTGCAATGCGTCGAGTGTGGCGCCGCGCGCGACCACGCTGACGCTGCAACCGGTTTCGGCCAGCAGGGTGCCGATCCAGCCGCCAATGGCGCCGGCGCCGTAGATACACACACGCGAGAAGTTGGGAGTGGTAGACATGTCTTTAGGTCAAATAGGGGTTCTAGGCAATCTGCAAAAGCGCAAGCAGCTATCTTTAACAGAGCGAAAAATCAGTAAGTGCTGCCGCCGCGTGCAGCTTCGGGCAAGGTCTTGAACTTGGCCAGCAGCTCGGAAGCGGCGCGCGTCAACAAAGCGGTGTCTATGCCCACGGCCACAAACAAGGCGCCTGCGTCCAGCCACTTTTTCGCCTGTGCTTCGGTGGTGGCCAGAATGCCCGGCGCCTTGCCGGCGCGCAGGATGCGCGCAATGCCGTCTTCGATGGCGGCGACCACTTCAGGGTGGCTGAGTTGGCCGGGGAAGCCCATGGACGCCGACAAATCCGCCGGGCCTATGAACACACCGTCGACCCCCGGCGTGGCGGCAATCGCGTCCAGGTTTTGCATGGCCTCTACGGTTTCGGCCTGTACCAGCAGGCACACCTGGCCGTTGGCCTCGTGGATGTAGTTGGGGTAACGCTGCCAGCGCGAGGCCCGCGCCAAGCCTGCACCCATGCCGCGAATACCCTCGGGCGGGTAACGCATGGCCTGGGCCAGTTCGGCGGCCTGTTCGGCGGTGTCGACCATGGGCACCAGCAGGGTTTGCGCGCCCAGGTCCAGGTATTGCTTGATCAGCGAGGTCTGGCCCACGGGCAGGCGCACGATGGGGTGTGATGTCGAACCGGCGCTGGCCGCACTGGCGATGCCTTGCAGTTGCGCCAGCACATTGCGCACGTCGTTGGGCGCGTGTTCACCGTCCACCAGCAGCCAGTCATAGCCGGTGCCGGCCAGAATTTCGGCGCAATAGGCATCGGCCAGGCCCACCCACAGGCCAATTTGGCTGCGGCCTTGTTGCATGGCGAGCTTGAAGGGGTTCTGGGGCGTTTGCAAGTCTTGTCTCCTAGTGGGCTGAGCAGGGTGTTGTGCCTGGATTCTATGGACAGCGGGCCATTGCTGCAGGCAGGCCTACACTCGAACTATGGCCAAAGAAAAAACAATCTACACCTGCAATGAATGCGGCGGCACCACACCCAAGTGGCTGGGCAAGTGCCCGCATTGCCAGGCCTGGAACACACTGGTTGAGTCGGTGGCCGAAAGCGCTGCACCGAGCAAAAACAACCGTTTTGCGGCACTCGCCAAAACCGCCGAGGTGATGGCCCTGGCCGACATCGAAGCCACCGACATGGAGCGCACACCCACCGGGCTGGACGAGCTGGACCGCGTGCTCGGCGGCGGCATTGTCGAAGGCGGTGTGGTGCTGATCGGCGGCGACCCGGGCATTGGCAAGTCGACCCTTCTGCTGCAGGCGCTGGACGCCCTGCAACGCGCGGGCCAGAAAACGCTTTACGTCACCGGCGAAGAAAGCGGCGCACAGGTGGCCTTGCGCTCGCGCCGCCTGGGCATCCTGAACAGCCAGGTGCAGGTGCTGGCGGAGATCCAGCTAGAGAAGATTCTGAGCACACTGCAGAGCCACCGCCCGCAGATCGCGGTGATCGACTCTATCCAGACCGTTTACTCGGACCAGCTCACTTCGGCCCCCGGCTCGGTGGCGCAGGTGCGTGAATGTGCGGCGCACCTCACACGCGCCGCCAAGGCCAGCGGCGTGGCGATTGTGCTGGTGGGTCACGTCACCAAAGAGGGCGCGCTGGCTGGGCCACGCGTGCTGGAGCACATGGTCGACACCGTGCTGTACTTCGAGGGCGACACCCACAGCAGCTTCCGCCTGGTGCGCGCCATCAAGAACCGCTTTGGCGCGGTCAATGAGATCGGTGTCTTCGCCATGACCGAAAGCGGCCTGAAGGGTGTGAGCAACCCCAGCGCCATCTTTCTGAGCCAACATACCGAGCCCGTGCCCGGCAGTTGTGTGATGGTCACGCTGGAAGGCACACGCCCGCTGCTGGTGGAGATTCAAGCCCTGGTCGACACCGGCGGCCCCAGCCCGCGCCGCCTGAGTGTGGGCCTGGACAAAGACCGCCTGGCGATGCTGCTGGCGGTGCTGCACCGCCATGCCGGCATAGCGTGTATGGACCAGGACGTGTTTGTCAACGCCGTGGGCGGCGTGCGTATCAGCGAGCCGGCGGCCGACTTGGCGGTGCTGCTGGCCATCACCTCCAGCCTGCGTGGCAAAGCCCTGCCCAAGGGTTTCATCGCCTTTGGCGAAGTTGGCCTGGCGGGTGAAGTACGCCCCGCGCCGCGTGGCCAAGAGCGCCTGAAAGAAGCCGCCAAGCTGGGCTTTAGCGTGGCCGTGGTGCCCAAGGCGAATGCGCCGAAAAAGCCTATCGAAGGCCTGACCATACATGCCGTGGAGCGCGTGGAAGAAGCCATGGAAGTGGTGCGCGGGCTGAGCTGATCCAGGGTTTTATGGCAGGGTTTTCATTGGTTTTGCCGTACGCAGTGCCCACAAGCCGGGGCTTTCAGCGGGCTGCGAAAATGCGCCCATGAACTGGAAAAACTACGCGTATCCCTTGGTCGGCCTGGCATTGCTGGTCGTGGCGTTTCAACGTTTTGGCTGGATGGGCGTGCTCGCTGTGACCGGCGGCCTGGTGATGTGGGCGCTGCTGCACATCACCCGCACCATGCAAGTGCTCAAAAAGGCGGCAGACCGGCCCATTGGTTACGTGGCCAGCGCGGTGATGCTGAACGCCAAGCTCAAGCCCGGCGTGAACCTGCTGCACGTGATGGCCATGACGCGTTCGCTGGGCGAGTTGCGCTCGCCCAAAGACCAGCAACCCGAAATCTTTCGCTGGACCGATGGCTCGCAGTCGCACGTGACCTGCGAGTTCTTTGGCGGCAAGCTGGTGAAGTGGGTGCTGGAGCGGCCAACCGAGCCAACGGCGGCGGTGGAAGACAGCCCCGTCCAGCCGTAGAATTGAAAGCTCACTGCATTCCAGGACGAATGCGGGCAGAACTAAAGGACAGATTGCATGAGCCTCATCCCCCCAGCTCCCTCCATGGCCGACCGCGACGGCAAAATCTGGATGGACGGCCAAATGGTCGACTGGCGCGACGCCAAGATCCACGTGCTGACGCACACCCTGCATTACGGCTGCGGCGCATTTGAAGGTGTACGCGCCTACAACACCGTCAACGGCACGGCCATCTTCCGCCTGGAAGAGCACACCGAACGCCTGTTCAACAGCGCCAAGATCCTGCGCATGAAGATCCCCTTCACCAAGGAGGAGGTCAACGAAGCACAAAAAGCCGTGGTGCGCGAGAACAAGCTGGAAAGCTGCTACCTGCGCCCGCTGACCTGGATCGGCTCGCAAAAGCTCGGCGTCAGCCCCAAGGGCAACACCATCCATTTGATGGTGGCGGCCTGGGCCTGGGGTGCGTACCTGGGTGAAGACGGCATGAAGCGCGGCATACGCGTCAAGACCTCCAGCTACACGCGCCACCACGTCAACATCACCATGACGCAGGCCAAGGCGGTGAGCAACTACAGCAACTCGATCCTGGCCAACATGGAAGCGCTGGACGACGGCTACGACGAAGCCCTGCTGCTCGACGCCTCGGGCTTTGTCAGCGAAGGCGCTGGCGAAAACGTGTTTGTGGTGAAGAACGGCGTGGTCTACACGCCCGACCTGTCGGCTGGCGCCCTGAACGGCATCACCCGCAACACCATCATGCACATTGCCAAGGATCTGGGCATTGAAGTGGTGCAAAAGCGCATCACACGCGACGAAATCTACATCGCCGACGAAGCCTTCTTCACCGGCACCGCCGCCGAAGTCACGCCCATACGCGAACTCGACCGCGTGGAAATCGGCTCTGGCTCGCGTGGCCCCATCACCGAAAAAATCCAGGCTGCGTTTTTTGACATCGTCAACGGCCGCAACCCCAAATACGCCCACTGGCTGGCCAAGGTCTAAAACAATATGAGCACCACCACGAGTAGCAAAGCAACGGTTGAGTTGCTGGCCAAAGACCTGAACCACCAAGGCGGCGTGTTCTGCCCCAGCCCCAAGGCCGACATGAAGCTGTGGAACAACCACCCCAAGGTATACCTGGACGTGGGCCGCAGCGGCGCCGCCAAGTGCCCTTATTGCGGCACGCTGTACCAGCTCAAAGCTGGTGAGCATTTCGGCGGCGGCCACTAAGTTTGGCCTGGGCCGGGCGCTTTGTGCCGGGCCCTTTCTCTTTCTGTTCTTCTTCTGAACTGAACCCCGCGTGGCTTCCACCTCCCTGATCGTCGCGCCGCAATGGATTGGCGACGCGGTCATGACCGAGCCGCTGATGCGCCGCCTGCACGCGCGCGGCGAGCAACTCACCGTGGGCGCCTTGCCCTGGGTGGCGCCGGTGTACCGCGCCATGCCGCATGTACATGCGGTGGTTGAATTCCCTTTCCGCCACGGTGGCCTGCAATGGCAGGCGCGCCGTGCCATGGCCAGTCAGTTGCGCGGTCAGTTTGACAATGCCTACGTCTTGCCCAACTCGCTGAAGAGTGCGCTGCTGCCTTTCCTGGCCGGTATTCCCCGGCGTGTGGGTTATTCGGGCGAAAGCCGCGTGTTGCTGCTGAACCAACGCCTGGCCAACCCCAAGGGTGAACGCCCGCCCATGGTGGCCTACTACTCGGCGCTGAGCGGCGAGGGTGCCATTGATGATTTGGTGCATGATCGCCCGCAACTGCAACTGCCCGAAGATGTGGTGGCGCAGGCCCTGCATCACCTGGGTGTGGTACGTGGCACATTTGCGGTGTTTGCGCCGGGTGCTGAGTTTGGCCCGGCCAAACGCTGGCCGGCGGCACACTTTGCCACCCTGGCCAAGGCCTTGGCCGAGCGCGGCGTGCCCGTGTTGTTGCTAGGCTCTGGCAAGGAACATGCGCTCTGCGAAGAAATCGCCCAGCCCGTGCTGGCAAGCCATCCAGGCAGTGTTCAGAATCTGGCAGGAAAAACGACGCTGGAGCAGGCCCTGTCAGCGATAGCTGCTAGTAAATTTGCAGTCACCAACGACTCCGGCCTGATGCATGTCGCCGCCGCATTTGGCGTGCCGCAAGCCGCCGTGTTTGGCTCCAGCAGCCCGCTGCACACGCCGCCGTTAAATCCACTCGCCAGCGTGTTCTGGCTCAAAAACGACCCCGGCTACCAGCCACCGCTGGATTGCGCGCCGTGTTTTCAGCGCACCTGCCCGCTGGGGCATACACGTTGTCTTGTGGATGTCACGCCCGAGCGGGTGTTGCAGGCTTTGGTCTAAGCCCCGACAGCAACCCCGCCATCCACACTGGCGGACAATCGGCGGCAATTCTTCCAAGGCTTTTCAAAGGGCCGTTTTAAAGGCTATTTGCCATGACCGTCACGCCAGCCAGCTTTCCGTTCGACAACACGTTTGCACGTTCCCTTGACGGGTTTTTTGTGCCCTGGCTGCCCGAGCGTGTGCCAGCTCCGGCCATGGTCAAACTCAACCACGCCCTGGCCACCGAGCTGGGTTTGGATGCCGGCGCGCTCGACAGCCCGGAAGGCGCGGCCATCTTTGCCGGCAACCAGGTACCCGAAGGCGCCACGCCCTTGGCGCAGGCCTATGCCGGCCACCAGTTTGGCGGCTTTTCGCCGCAGTTGGGTGACGGCCGCGCGTTGCTGCTGGGTGAATTGATCGACGTGTTTGGCCAGCGCCGCGATCTGGCGCTCAAAGGCTCGGGCCGCACACCGTTTTCGCGTGGTGGCGATGGCAAGGCCGCACTGGGCCCGGTGCTGCGCGAGTATCTGATGGGTGAGGCCATGCACGCGCTGGGCATTCCCACCACGCGTGTTTTGGCGGCCGTGACCACCGGCGAACAAGCCAACCGCGAAGGCCTGCCGCCCGGTGCCGTGCTGGCGCGTGTGGCCGCCAGCCACATCCGCGTCGGCACCTTCCAGTACTTTGCCGCGCGTGGCGACACCGACAAACTGCGCCAACTGGCCGACTACACCATCGCCCGGCACGACCCGGCGGCGGCCCAGGCCGACAACCCCTACCTGGCGCTGCTCGTCGGCACCAGCCAACGCCAGGCAGCCCTGATTGCCCAATGGATGGCGGTGGGTTTCATCCACGGCGTGATGAACACCGACAACATGACGCTGTCCGGCGAAACCATAGACTACGGCCCGTGTGCGTTCATGAACCAGTACGACCCGAGCACGGTGTTCAGCTCCATAGACCACCACGGCCGCTACGCCTACGGCAACCAGCCGCCCATTGCGCAGTGGAACCTGGCGCGCCTGGCCGAAGCGCTGTTGCCCTTGGTCGACGCTGACCGCGACAAGGCTGTGGCCGCCGTCACCAAGGTGTTGCATTCCTTCCCGGTGCTGTATGAACAGCGCTGGCTGGCGCTCATGCGCCAAAAGCTCGGCCTGGAAGCCGCGCAAGAAGATGACCTCACGCTGGTCAACGACTTCCTGGCGCTGCTGCAGGCCCAGGGTGTGGACTTCAGCCAGGCCTTTCGCGGCCTGGGTGAAGACGTGGACAGCCGGGCGCATGCGCGCAACCTGTTCATAGACCTGGCCGCCTTCGACGCCTGGACCAGCCGCTGGCACCGCCGCCTGGCCAAGGAAGTGGCGACCCCCGGCAGCCGGGCCGGCGCCATGCAGCAGGTCAACCCGGTCTATATTCCGCGCAACCACAAGGTCGAAGAGGCGTTGGCTGCTGCGGTCGAGCGCCGCGACTTCGCGCCGTTCGAGCAACTGCTGACGGTGCTGAGCCAGCCGTTCAGCACACGCGTCGAATGGGCTGAATATGCGCAGCCAGCCACGCCGGCGCAGGCTTTGGGTTATCAGACGTTTTGTGGGACATGAGGGCAGGTCTGGGAAGGCCTGCCGTCGTGGCTAGGGCCGCCCTGGCGTAAGCGGGGCCAGCTCCATCCGGTCCCGGCCCTTGCGCTTGGATGCATAGAGGGCCTCGTCGGCCCGCTTGAGCCAATGTGACAGCTCCGTTTCGGGCTGGTCGAACAAGGTCGCACCTATGCTCAGCGACACCGGCTCCGGCGTCGCGAACATGAGGCGCGCCTGCTGCGCAAACGCCTCGCGCAGGTCCTGGCCCAGCGCCTGCGCGGCCGCTCCAGAGACGTTGCGCAGCATGATCACGAACTCGTCCCCGCCCAGCCGCGCGGCCAGCGCACCGTGGGGCAGCGCGCCGCGGATCAGGTCGCTCAGGGCTACCAGCAAGCGGTCGCCGGCATCGTGCCCGTGCAGGTCGTTGACCTGCTTGAAGTGGTCTATGTCCATCAGCAGCAGGGCGCCGGGATTGGCCGGCGAGGCCTGCCCCAGCAGATCCGGTGCGCGCAGATAGAGCGCGCGGCGGTTGTCCAGGGCGGTCAGGGGGTCGCGGGCGGCGATCTGCGCGATACGTTCCTCGCGGCGATGGCGCTCGGTGCCGGTCATGGACATTGCAAGCAGCATGATGGCCATCACGCCTTCCACCAGCGAGATCAGAATCATCGCGCCGTGGAAACTGGCCAGGTTGACAACGGCATCGGGCAGCAAGGTCGAGCCGGCTTTGGCGAGGTAGAACAAGCCGTGCGCCAGCAGAACGAAACGCAGCTGCGCCGCACCCAAGCTCAGCGCGCCGCCGTGTGGGCGCAGCAGCAGGCCGGCGCGCAAGGTGATGACGGCGATGAGCAGCGACTGTATGCCCAGCATCGCCTTGGACCACCAGGGCTCATCGGGCAGAAACAGCATGACCAGCCAGACGGCGACCAGCAGCCACCAGGCGCGCGTTAGCCGGGTGCGTGTGAATCGGGCGACACCGGCCAGGAACAACCAGTGGGCAGCGATCAACATGCCGTTGGGGAACCAGATGCCGATCAGCACATGGCCACTGGAACGCAGCAGGGCCAGCACGCTGCCCACGGCGATGATGGCAAAGCCCGCGCTCCACAGCAGCAGCGAGCGTTCACGCACGCTGCTCCATTCCGCGGCCAGGTACAGCGCCGAGGCGGCGGCCATGGCCGAGGTGAGGACGAGAAGGGTGAAGGGATCGAGAACCATGGACGAGGGATGTAGCGGCGCGGGCGGGCTCCACCTGAGAGCCGCCCGGCCAGGAGCCATGCGCGGGAGCCGATCAGTTGCTCGGCAGCGACGGTCGGGGCCGTGCATTCAAATGAAACGGGGAGCGGATTATCGCAGGATGCGGATTTCCAGGCATCTGTTGTGGGCCGGGCCGCCGGGAGTCAAAGGCGGATAACGCCGGCCATACGCAGAAGCTGAGCGACGCCGCTGGCTGCGAGTGTTGACGGCCATCGCCACATCCTGGCATTTTTCAGCCGATCAAAGAAAGCCAATCCAGCGCCCAGCCAACACGACCGACACCCAGAGTGCAACAGACAGGATGGCACGTATCCGCAGCGCACGGCTGGCCCCATCCCCTTTCAGCACCCGCCCCCAATCCCCACTGAAATGCTGCCAGGCGATGTTGCCCACTGCCAAGGCCAGAAGGGCCAGCTTGAATAAAAACGCCGGGTTGCCTACATAGTCGGTAGGGCGCACGCTGAACAGCCACAAGCCGGTCAACACCGCCAAGCCCAGCCCACACGCCGCTGCGCGCGGCAGGATGCGGGCGAGGACTAGCAGTTCGCCGCCGGGGGCGTTTCGGGCCAGCAGCACATCCAGCGGCACGATGCCACCCACGAGTAATGCGATGCCCAGGATGTGGGCCGCGTTGACCAGCATGTAGGCCGTGCCCGAGCTTTGCAGCCACAGGGCGCCGGGCCAGGCCGCGATCAGGTCGAGCACGTGCTTGGGGCCTGTGAACAGGCCCTAATCCTTGATGCGTTCGGGGTACATGTCGTAGTTCTTGCCGTCCAGGGTGATGCGCACGGCCTTCATGTGCAGGGCGTTTTTCTCGGTGGAGCGGTTACCGCGCACGGTGATGGGGTCGCCCGCCTTGGCCGTGCCGCCCTTGAAGCCGGAGCGTTCGGTCTGCGTGGGGTTGCCCAGGTCGATTTGCCAGGAGCCGCCGTCCGCGGCCTTGACCTTGAGGGTGGGATGCGGCGGCGCCATGGAGATCGACTCTATGGTGCCTTGCAGGATCATCTGCTCGCCTTCGGCCCAGGACCAGCCGTGGTGGGCAAAGGTATTGACTGCGGTGAGGGTCAGCACGGCGGCGGTAAAGGCGCGCGCCCGTAGCCCCAGCTTGCTGGACGGGGTGGAGATGCCAACAGCGTTCATATCAACTCCTGTCGTCGTTGAAAACAGTTTGTGCGCCTAAGCCTGGGGCGCTTGCCTGGCTTAGGCGACAGATATGCATCCTACGCCATAGTGTTGGCAGACCCTAGCCCTGGCTTGCGCCAAACTCCTGCGACATTTCGCCTGCGCGCCGGTGTGCTGCCCACATGGCACGCACGATGGCGGGCTGCAGGCCCTGGTCCATCATGCTGTTGAGTGCGGCAAAGGTGGTGCCGCCCTTGGACGTGACTCGTTCACGCAGTGTGGCCAGATCGTCGCTGGAGGCCGCGGCCAAAGCGGCGGCGCCTTCCATGGTGCCCAGCGTCAAGGTGCGGGCCTGCTCTGGTGTCAGGCCCATCTCCAGGCCGGCGGCCAGCATGCTTTCCATCCAGTAGAAGACGTAGGCCGGGCCTGAACCGGAAACGGCGGTCACGGCGTCGATCAGCGCTTCCTTTTCCACCCACAGGCAGCGGCCCGTGCTGGAGAGCAGTTGTTCTATGCGGGTGCGGTCGTCGGCCGAGACGTTGGGCGGTGCATACAGCCCGGTCATGCCCTGGCCTATGAGCGCCGGGGTGTTGGGCATGGCACGCACCACGCGCGGCGTCTGCAGCCAGCCACTGAGCACCTGCACCGGAATGCCGGCGGCCACACTCAGATGCAGCGCTTGTTGTGCGAACCGGCCTGCGGCCAGCGCTGCCTGTTCAAACTGCTGCGGCTTCACGGCCCAGACCAGCAGGTCGCAGGTGCTCAGGGCGTCGTCGGCCTCACACGCGGCGTCGATGCCGAAGCTGCGGCGCAGGTTGTCGCGCGCTGCCTCGAAGGGCTCCACCACATGCAGGTGCTGGGCGCCAAAGCCTTGTTTGACCAGGCCGCTGATCAGTGCCGTGGCCATGCTGCCGCCGCCAATGAAGGCGATGCGGGGATGTGTGCCCATGTTCATGTGGCCCTCCCGCCCAGGTACAGCTCGCGCACCTGTGGGTCGGCCATCAGCGTGGCGGCGTCGCCGGTCAGCGCCACCGTGCCCATGGACAGCACGTAGGCGCGGTCGGAGATACGCAGCGCTTCCATGGCGTTTTGCTCGACCATCAGAATGGTCACGCCTTCCTGCTTGCGCACGGCCTGTATGGCCTCGAACACCTCGAGCAGCACCTTGGGCGACAGGCCGGCCGAGGGTTCGTCCAGCAGCAGCAGCTTGGGGCGCGGCATGAGGGCGCGCGCCAGCGCCAGGATCTGCCGCTCCCCGCCCGACATCGAGGCCGCCGGGGCGTTGAACTTCTTCGCCAGTATGGGGTAGAGCGTGCAGAGTTCCTGCATGCGCTGCGCCGCATCAGCCTTGGCCATGTAGTGGCCGCCGACCTGCAGGTTCTCGCGTATGGTCAGCGCGCTGAAGACGTTTTCGGTCTGCGGCACAAAACCCACACCGCAGTGGCGTACCTTGTGGTGCGCGGGCAGGCGTGACACGTCTTTGCCGTCGAGCGTGATGCCGCCGCTGCGTGGCGTGAGGAAACCGACAATGGTTTTCAGCAGCGTCGACTTGCCGCAGCCGTTGGGGCCGAGCAGGGTGACGATTTCGTTCTTGCGTGCCTGCAGCGTCATGCCACGCAGGATGTCGACTTCGCTGGTGTAGCCGGCGACGACGTTTTGGACTTCTATCATGCGGTCTCCAGTTCGGCCTTGGGGGTGTGCGCGGTGGCCGAGCCACCCAGGTAAGCCTGCAGCACACGCTCGTTCGAGGCGAGTTCGCTGGGCGCGCAGCTCGCCACGATGTGGCCACGGTCAAGCACCACGCAGCGCGTGCAGACTTCGCGGATGAAGTGCATGTCGTGCTCCACGATCACCAGGGTCATGCCCTGGGTGTTGAGCTTTTGCAGCGCGCTCACGATGTCGCGGCGCAGATTCGGGTGCACACCGGCCGTGGGTTCGTCGAGCATCAGCAGTTGCGGCTCGGCCATGAGCGCGCAGACGATGCCCAAGAGCTTTTTCTGCCCGCCCGACAAGGCCGACGCCGGCAGGTCGCGCACATGCGACAGCAGCAACTGGTGCAGCAACTCGGTGGCCTTTTCGCGTGCGGCGGCTTCGGCCTGGCGCGCCGCGGGCGAGCCCAGCAGCGTGCCCCAGAAGCCGTGGGCACGTGTGGCCGCGGCCATGGCGACTTCGATCACCGACATCTTGGTCGGCATGGACGGCAGCTGGAAGGTGCGCGCAATACCGGCCTGCACAATGCGGTGCGGCGCCAGCTTGTCTATGCGCTGGCCGTTGTAGGCGATGTGGCCCTGGTCCACGGCCTCGAAGCCGGTGGTGGTGTTGAGCAGTGTGCTCTTGCCCGAGCCGTTGGGGCCGAGCAGGCCCACGACCTCGCCCGGGGCGATGTCGAAGTTCACGTCTTGCAGCACCTTGTTGCCGCCGAAGGCCTTGGCCACGGAGGTGACCTGCAGCAATGCCTGTTTAGGGGGTTGGGGATTGGTGTTCATGCGATCTTTCGCAGTTTTTCGGGCACCAGGCCTTCGCTGCGCCACAGCAGGCAGACCAGCAGGATCAGGCCGATCAGGCCCAGGCGCAGCGCGCCGGCGAGGTCGGTGCCGAATTGGAAATAGTCCTTGGCAAAGGGCACGGCGGCATAAGCGGTCTGCACCAGCAGCACACCCACCAGCACGCCGGCGGTATTGCCCAGGCCACCTATCATCAGCATGGTCCAGAGCAGAAAGGTCTCGGACGCGAGCATGTAGTCGGGGCCGACGAAGCTCATGTAGTGCGCGTACAGCGAACCGGCCAGGGCGGTGAGCGCCGCGCTGGCGAGGATGGCGCGGGTTTTCAGCGAGCGCAGGTCGTAGCCCATGCAGGCGGCCAGTTGCGGCTCTTCGCGCATCAGGCGCAGCGCGCGGCCAAAGCGGCCATTGCCCAGCCGGCTGCAGACCCAGGCGAACAGCGCCACGGCCAGCGCCACCAGCAGCAGAAAGGCCAGCGAGCCGTTGATGCGCGACAAGCCGTCAAACGGCGAGGGAATGGCGGCAATGCCGTTGGCGCCGCCGGTCAGCCAGCCCTCGTTGGTGGCCACGGTGCGCAGGATTTCGGCGATGGCCAACGTGGCGATGCCCCAGTAGTCGGACGCCAGCTTGCGCCCCAGGCGCGCAATACACCAGCCCAGCAGCATGGCTGCACACACACCGATGGCGGCGCCGGCCACAGGTGAGCAACCGGCCTGCACGGCGATGCCGGTGGCGTAGGCACCCAGTCCGGCGAAGGCGATGTGGCCGAAGTTGAGCAGGCCGGAGTAGCCGGCTTGCAGGTTCAGCGCCAAGGCCATGAGGCCGTAGATGCCCGCGACGGTGAGGGAGGAGATCAGGAAATCAAACACGGCGTACCTCCCGGTCGAACAGGCCGTAAGGCTTGAACAGCAGAGCCAGCAACAGGATCAGGAACGATGCGGCGCTGATGTAGGCCACGGGCAAAAAGGCCATGTCCTGGCCGACCAGCCAGCCGAAGTTGGCGTTGGTGACGATGGTTTCGGTGAGAGCGATCAGCAGCGCACCGGCCACCGCACCCATGGGGTTGCCCAGGCCGCCCAGGATGGCGGCGGCAAACACCGGCAGCAGCAGGTCGTGCCCCAGGTTGAGGTGGGCACCAGTGGACAGGGCCAGCATGCTGCCGCCCAGGCCGGCGACGGCACCACTGCCAAAGGCGACGAGGCGGGTAATGTTTTCCGCGTGCAGGCCCGAAGCCGCAGCCAGCGCCGGGTTGCTGGCCAGCGCACGCATGGCGCGGCCGGTGTGTGTGAAGAACAGCACCAGGGTGAACAGCAGCAGCAACACCAGCGTGGTGCCGACGAAATACAACTGGGTGTGCGACAGGCGTGCCGAGCCCATGGTCACGGCGTTGCCCATGGGCAGATTGAACATGCGCGGAAACGAGCCGGCAATGCCTTGGGCGAACGCCACGGCCAGCATGGCCACGGCGAGCGAGCCAATCATCGCAATCGCCGGGCCGCCGCGCAGCAGGCGGCGAAACACCAGCAGGTGCAGCACCAGTGTGAGGGCCCCGGTGAACAGGCAAGACAGCACGATGGCGCCAACCAGTGGCAGGCCTGCGGCATACAGCGCGTACGTGAGGTAGGCGCCCAGCATGGCGTACTGCACGTGGGCGATGTTGGGAAACTTGACCAGCCCGTACACCATGCTCAGACCCAGCGCGATCAGCGCCAGGTCGGAGGCGCGCAGGAGCGTGTCGACCAAAAATTGAAACATGGAAGAAAACTTATGAAAAAGCGGCCCCATTGGGCTGGGGCCGCTGTGGAGAGCGTAGGAAACCGTCAGTCCGTCTCGCGTGGCTGATTAGCGCGGCACAACCTTGCCGTCGAACTTGAGCTTGGCGTAAGGCGGGTCTATGCGTTGGCGGTTGTCGTCGAATGCAATCGGACCGGTCACGCCCACATAACCACCCTTGCCGATGTCCTTCAGCGCGGCCTGTACGGCGGCGGTGTCGGTGGACTTGGCCTTGTTCATGGCGGCGGCGGTCATCAGTACGGCGTCATAGGCGTAGCCGGTGTACGAGGTTTTCATGCCTTCCTTGTATTTGGCGGCG
>NZ_JBMOXA010000031.1:0-54271 GCF_049316285.1 Variovorax sp. HJSM1_2
CGGCGGCGGTCATCAGTACGGCGTCATAGGCGTAGCCGGTGTACGAGGTTTTCATGCCTTCCTTGTATTTGGCGGCGAAGGCATCGGCGTAGGCCTTGCCGGCTTCGCCGTAGACGCTGCCGACCTCCATGCCGAGCTGGCCCTTGGCGATGTCGGCCGGCGTGTCGGACAGGCTCATGCTGATCAGGATGGCGTACCAGGGTTTGGCGCGCAGGCCCAGTTCCATGGCTTCGCGGTTGACCACGGCCGATTCCTGGCCGTAGGCCGAGTAGATGTAGGCGTCGGGTTCGCTGCGCGCCATCTGCTGCAGCTCGCGGCGGTAGGTCGATTGGCCCTGGGTGTAGAGCAGCTCGGTGACGATCTTGCCGCCGAGCTTTTCAAACTCTTCCTTGAAGCCGTGCACCACGCCTTGGCCGTAGGCGTTGTTCGGCGCCAGCATGGCGACCTTGCGGTAACCCAGGGCCCAGGTGTCGGCGGCGGAGAACTTGTTGCCCAGGTTTTCCAGGCCGATGAGGTTGAACGAGGTCGCACCCAGGTCGCGGATCTTCACGCTGGTGCTGGCGATGTTGATGTGTGCCACACCTTCCTTCACCAGGTATTGGGCCATGGGCAGGGTGATGCCGGACGAGTATTCACCAATGACGACGGGCACCTTGTCCACACTGACCAGCTTGCGCGCGGCGTTGAGCGCGGTGGTGGCGTTGCCGCCGGAGTCTTCGACGATGACGTTGAACTTCTTGCCGAGCACGCCGCCCTTGGCGTTGACGTGTTCCACGGCCAGCGCGACGGCACGGCGCACGTCTTCGCCCACGGTGGCGTTCGAACCGGTCAACGACAACACGGCACCCATGGAGACGGTTTCCTGGGCGTGGGCCACAGGCGCGAGGGTGCTGAGCGCGAACAGCAGCGGCAGCGACAGAAGCACGGGACGAAGGCGAGCTTTCATGAAATTCTCCGGCAAAAAATATCCAAGTTGATGAAATTAGTAGCCAAATTTTGTATCTTTGAATCCAATGATTACAAAATTGGATCCAATTATAATGAGCAGTCACCACACGAAGTCAATACCGAATCCAATGAACGACTTGGATGTGCCATCCATGAACTGAGATGACACGTTCCGGTGATAAGGTGCAGCATGGCGATTACCAAAGGGCAGCAGCCCGTACACCAAACCATCCGTAGCGTGTTGCGCGCGGAAATCCTCAGCGGCGTGCTGCCAGGCGGCACGGCCTTGCGGCAAGACACCTTGGCCGCGCGTTTTGGCGCCAGCCGCATCCCCGTGCGCGAGGCTTTGCGCCAGCTTGAATTCGAAGGTTTGGTGGTCCACCAGCAAAACCGTGGTGTCACCGTGGCACGCATGACGGTGGAGCAGATCTGCGAGTTGCTCGACATCCGTGTGGCGCTGGAATGCCATGCCGCCAAGCTGGCCGTACCGAATATGGTGGAGCGCGACTTCGAGGCCATGGACCAGATCCTGGACGCCTACCAGGCCTCGACCGATGTCTCCGAATGGGCCGAATACAACCGCCGCTTCCACCTGGCCTTGTCGGCTCCGGCGAACAATCGCCGGCTACGCCGCCTGATCGAGGAATATTGCTTGAACACCGACCGCTACACCCATGTGGCGATGTCGGTGGCCACGGGCAAAGATCACCCGCAGGCCGACCACCGCGCCTTGGTGGCGGCATGCCGTGCGCGTGATGTACCGGCGGTGGTGGAGTTGCTGGAGCGGCACATCATGGACACCAAACGCGAACTGCTGGCCAGCGCGCGTGCGGCCTCGCGGGACAACGAAGCGCAGGACTCGGGTTTGTCTTCGTTGGCCGCGACCGAGGCGATTTCAGTGATCCTGGACTGAGCACAAAGCTGTGCATTTTTTCGCGCTCGCGGCGTTGATTGATGCGTCAATTACGCCGTGCTGCGAAACTTGTAACAACAGCGTTACCATCAACACTGGGCATACCCTCTGAAAAGAGGCGACGCAAAGCCACCACCTAAAGATGCCAGGCCAGCCTGCGCATCCACGGTAGCGGGGCTGCATGGGCGCAAGGCGCCCATACACACGCACAGGAGCCCGTTGCCATATGGCTGCGGGCTTTGTTTTTGGCGCCGTCGAATGCCCGTAGATCGGATTTGTCAGTCCTTCATTCACGGAGCTTTTTTCCATGCCTTTGACCGTTGGTCGCGCCTTCAAGCTTTACGCGCTCGCCGCTTCCCTGAGTCTTTCCGCCCTGGCCCACGCGGCCCACCCGCTGGACTTCCTGACGCCGGAGCAGCGAGTGTTCATGATGAACAAGTTCCTGCAGTCGCAAGAAGAGTTGAAAGGGCGCCCGGGACAGGCCGGCGCGGTCGATGGCAGCGGCGCCACACCATTGACACCAGAGCAGCGTGTGAAGTTGTTGAACTGGTTCGTCACCGGCAAGTCTGGTGACGAGTCCGTGGCAGCGGACGCGGCGGCAAGTGTTGGCGTCCACAAGCTGCCTGCTGCGGCCGTGCTGCCGCTGGCGGTGTCTGCGGCTTCAGTGCCTCAGCCTGCGGTGCCGCCGCCCGCCAGTGCGGCGGCACCGGGAGAAGCTGACATTGCTGCGTTGTTCGACAAGTGGCCGGCATTGACACAAGGCGTGAGCTTCGAGCGTTTCCGCGACGGATTCGCGATTGACGGTGCACGTTACCTCGACCCCGAGGGCCGCATCACGTCTTACGGATTTGATGCCAGCACGGGTGACTTCACCTACCTGGCGCAAACCGGCGCGGGCCAGTTCGTGCTCAAGAGCGGCCGCGCCGCCAGCGGCGCCGAACCGATCGAGATCGCCAAGGCCGAGTCGCGCGGCGGCATGTGGAGCGTGGTGTCCGCCAGCGGCAAGAAGTTCTCCGGCCAGCGCCTGATTCCCCTGGCGCGCGGCTTTATCGTAGCGCGCGACAACACCGGCTACCGCTACGTGCCGGGCAAGGGCATGACCTCGTTTGCCGCGCCAGAAGCTTTCTCCATCGCGTCGCTGCAAAGCGGCAACGTTTCGGGCACCGGCTACCTGCTGCTGGAGCGCAACCCGGAACAGCAGGCCGGGGCGAACAACAGCCTGGGCGCGCTGATCGGCAGCGTCAAGGCGCTGGGCAGCACCTTGGGCATGACACGCAAGGACGATTACGCGCTGCTCAACATCGACAACCGCAAGCTGGTGCCGATCAACATCGCGATCGAAGACAAACAGGTGCAGATCATGAGCGCCTGCCGCCAGCGCAACTTCATGATGGCCGAATGCCAGCGCATGGATTCGTACGAGAGCCTGTTCCAGGCCAACGGCGCGCCCAACATGACGCATTACTTCTGGCGTATCAATTGGTTCAATGCGGAAGGCCGGCCCATCCTGGTGTCGCAGGAAGGCGGCCTGACGCAGGTGGTGGCGGCGGACCTCGGCAGCGGCCAGAAAACCGCCTTGTTTGAGCGTGCCATGGGCATCGCCTCGTTCAGCGCCGTGCAGGGCAAAGACGGCAAGATCGCCGTCACCGCACAAATGGGCTTCAGTTCAGAAAAGAAGGAAGACGTTGTGACGCTGCTCGACGCTGCACCCGTGGTGGCGGCAGCGAAGTGATGCTTTTGTCCTGAGCGAGCAGGGCGCGAGGGCGCCATGCTCGGGTGTCAGACATTGGAGGCGTCCTTGGTGCCGGGCAGCCGTTGGCCCAGGTCCTTGGCGCCCTGGATAAAAGCAGCGTTGACCGCCTGCAGCGTGACATCGTTGAAGTGCCGGCCTACCTCGGATTCCAGAAAATCGGCGTAGGCTTGCAAGGTCTCCATAGGGATGTCCTGGTACATGGTGGCAAAGGAGGCGATGGAGAACGCCGCATAAAGCGTGAGCATCTGCGGGCGTTGGGCCGCGAGTTGGGCGCGTATTTCACTTTCGGTGACGGCCGCGCTTTCGGGTTGCACCAAACGTGCGCCCTGCATCATGGCGATGGCGATGTTGCCCGAGGTCTCCAGCATGAACTCGGCGGATCGGGTGGCTTGCACCATGCGTACCAACAAGGCCTTTCGGGCATCCGGCAAGGCGTCGAACAACACGCGGCCTTCGCGCATGCTGGCGTCGGGACTGACGATCTTCTTGGCGGCATCGACTTCCGCCTGGCGTACGGCCTGGCCCTGAGGCGAGTCAAACCAGCGCAGCAATGTGGCCACCTGCTCGGGCTTCAAGTTTTGCGCGAGCACCTTGGTGCTGGTCGCGCGCAACAACTCGGGCCCGAAAGCCCGCCCCATGGCGGCGGACGCGCGTTGGGCTTCCGAACTCGTCGCCGTGGAATCCGACTGCTTCAGCCGCTGTGCGAATCCAGCCTCGGCCTGGGCCCCCATCTGCCCAAGCTGGTCCCAGAGGCCGGCCTTGTGCATCAGCTCTTCTGCGACTTTGGTGTCGATCTCGGCATGTGCCAAGCCGCTCATGAAAAGTGCAGCGGCCAGCAAGGCCAGACGTAGTTTTCGAGTCATTTTTTCCCCGCTCAGGCTGTTGAAGAGCGCGCCCACAGGTTGAGTCCGCCGTCCACCGCATGTTTGTCTATGGCCGTCAGTTCTTCGGCCGAGAACACGCTTTGCTTGAGCGCACCCACCAGTTCGGTGATCTGTTCGGGGCGGCTGGCGCCGATCAGCGCGGAGGTGACGCGCGGGTCGCGCAGCACCCAGGCCACGGCCATCTGCGCCAGGCTTTGGCCGCGTTCAGCGGCGATGTCGTTCAGCGCTTTGACGCGGGCGATGTTTTCTGCTGCCAAATGGTCCTGCTTGAAGGTGCCGCCGCCGGCGCGGTTGATGCGTGCATCGGCCGGCACACCATTCAGGTATTTGGTGGTCAGCAGGCCCTGGGCCAAGGCGCTGAAGGCGATGCAGCCGACGCCGGTGCTTTCCAGCGTGTCCAGCAGTTCCTCTTCGACCCAGCGGTTGAGCATGTTGTACGAGGGCTGGTGGATCAGGCAGGGCACACCCATGTCGCGCAGCAGCGCCGTGGCTTCGCGGGTTTTGCCGGCGGAGTAGCTGGAGAGTCCCACATAAAGGGCTTTGCCCTGCTTCACGGCCGTGGCCAGTGCACCCATGGTTTCTTCCAGCGGGGTTTCGGGGTCGAAGCGGTGCGAGTAGAAGATGTCAACGTAGTCCAGCCCCATGCGCTTCAGGCTTTGGTCCAGGCTGGACAGCACGTACTTGCGCGAGCCGCCGCTGCCGTAAGGGCCGGGCCACATGTCATAACCGGCCTTGGTGGAGATCAGCAACTCGTCGCGGTAGGGCCGGAAATCGCGGCGCAGGTGTTCGCCGAAGTTGATCTCGGCCGCGCCAGCGGTGGGGCCGTAGTTGTTGGCCAGATCGAAATGTGTAATGCCCAGGTCAAACGCCGTGCGCAGCATGGCGCGCTGGCTCTCGAAAGGGGTGGCGTCGCCGAAGTTATGCCACAGGCCTAGCGTGATGGCCGGTAGTTTGAGCCCGCTTTGCCCGCTGCGGCGGTAGGCCATGGTGTCATAACGGTTGGCGGCGGCGGAATAGGGCATGCGGGTGTCTCCTGCGGGTGAATGGGATGAGGTCAATTCATTCTAGGGAGCGCGTTTTCCCCCGGCGTGACGGCCCGTGCAAAGCCGTCCGCCCCGCAGGGATTCCATAGACACCAGGGCTTCAGTTCAGCGTGAGACTGGCTTCGCCAATGCCCGGGAACACCGTGCGCACCGTGCCCGGCGCGCTGAGCCTGAGCAGGCCACACCAACTGCCGGTGGTGAGAATGCTGCCGGCGGGCACCGTGCCGTGGCGCTCGGCCACATGGCGCAGCCATAGCGGCACCACCCACAGCGGGTCGCCTGTGGGGTGTGAGCCGGTGTAGCTGCGCTGGTCGCCATGGGGTTTGCCATCGACATAGACCTCGCAGGTTTGCGCCGCCCAATCGCTTGCGCTGCGCGCGGTGAAGGCTTGCCACGCGCCCAGCGTCAGCGCGCCGTGCACTTGCATGTCGGCGGTGCGCAGCAGGGGCGCCACGTCCGTGCCTTGTTGCCAGCGGCTGTCCACCAGTTCAATCGACACGGCCATGCCGTCGAGTACGTCGGCCAGGTTGGCCACACTGATGCTGGCGGCTTGCGTGGCACTGAGGCTGGTGCCCACACGCACGGCCACTTCGGCTTCGAAGGTGTGTAGGAAGTGGCCGCTCCATGGGCGGACGGCGGGCGAGGTCTGCACTCCCTCAGACGGCAGCGGCGCATAGCTGGCGGGGCTGCCGGTGTTGGGTGCGCCGCCCTTCCAGTGTGTTGGTGCCGGGCCGGGGAACCAGCCCAGCGTGGCGGCTACGGCGTCTTGTACGGCGTAGGCAGTGCCGATGTCGGGCACGGCCACTTCCCAGCCTGCGGCGTCCACGGCGGTATGCGAACGGCGGGCTGCAGCCAATGCAAGCGCCAGCGAGAGGACCGATTTTTCCATGTCAAAGCCTTTGTTGAACAGGCATCGAGTATCCGGGCAAGCGCGGCATGTGTGTACCGGGGCGCTCGCTTGAGGATGGAATGGCGTTGGGCAGGTTCGGCCATGATGGACAAGTGCTTGCTCTCTGATACATACTCGTTTACAGGTGCGAAAGGTTTCGTGGAGCTTGTCTACGGTCTGTTCAGGCTCTTACCGGATGTTGTTCAACGTTCTTGCAACCGGGCAAACACTTGAGTAATTTACCGAGCAGTTCTCAAAAGCCTATCGTTTTGGTGGTTGACGACACGCTCGACAACCTCTTGCTGGTGTCGGAGCTGCTCAAAGAGCTCTACAAGGTGAAGATTGCCAACAGCGGCATGAAGGCCTTGGCCATGGCGCATGCACAGCCGCAGCCGGACCTGATTCTGCTGGACATCATGATGCCCGAGATGTCGGGTTACGAGGTCTGTGCCCAGCTCAAGCAGGACCCCGCCACGCGGCACATCCCGGTCATCTTCCTGACGGCGCTGAACAACACCGAGGAAGAAAAAAAGGGCCTGGAACTCGGGGCCGTGGACTTCATCACCAAGCCCATGAATCCGCCGATTGTGTTGGCACGTGTGGGCACGCAGTTGCAGGTGAAGGCCGCAGCGGATTTCTTGCGCGACAAGAACGAATACCTGGAGACCGAAGTGCAGCGGCGCGGGCGCGAACTTGCCGCCATCCAGGACGTCACCATCCTCGCCATGGCCTCGCTGGCGGAAACCCGGGACAGCGACACCGGCAACCATATTCGGCGCACCCAGCATTACATCCGCTTGCTGGCCACGCAACTGCGCCAGCACCCGCGTTTCGAGGCCTACCTGAACGAGCAGACGATTGACATGCTGTACAAGTCGGCCCCCTTGCACGACATCGGCAAGGTGGGCATTCCGGATCGGATCTTGCTTAAGCCGGGGCGCTTCGAACCGCACGAATTCGAAATCATGAAGACCCATTGCCGGCTTGGCCGGGATGCCATTCAGCACGCGGAAGCCAGCCTGGGGACGGAGGTGGCTTTTCTGCGATACGCCAAGGAAATCGCCTACGGCCACCAGGAAAAGTGGGATGGCAGCGGTTATCCCGAGGGTTTGGCGGGTGACCAGATTCCGATCTCCGCCCGGCTGATGGCCGTGGCCGATGTGTACGACGCGCTCATCAGTCGCCGCGTCTACAAGGAGGGCATGTCGCATGACAGTGCGGTGGCCGTGATCACCCAGGGGCGTGGCAGCCATTTCGACCCGGACATGGTGGACGCCTTTGTCGCCGTGGCTGACCAGTTTCAGCAGATCGCACTCACCTTTGCCGACAGTGACGGTGAGCTGGCCGAAAAAGCTGAAACCTTGAAGCTCATCCGAGGGTGAGCGGGCGTGCAGCCATCGGCTAGCCTGACCCGCATGTTGCAGCGTCCGCGAACGCTCTGGACGCTGGTGCTGGTGTTTGCCTGCCTGGTGGCCAGTGTGGTGTGGTGGAGCGATCAGCGCTTGCGCGCATACCAGCGCCTGGACCTGCTGCAAACCGAGTCGCGGCGCAGCAGTGTGGAGCTGATGTCGGCTACCTTGAATGGCAGCTTGATGGGGGCGGTTGCACTGCTGGGTTTGCTGGACGGCAACATCAAGGCAGAGGCCGATAAATGGGTGCCCGGCTGGGACGAGGCCGTGGTACCGGTGCTGGCCACGGTGGGGCAGGCCTACAACGCCGACGGGGTGTTCGTCGTAGGGCGCGATGGCAAGGTGGCCTCATCGTGGGAAAAGGCTGGCCCGCTCATGACCGGCACAGAAGTCGGTTTTCGCCCCTATGTCCAATTGGCGATGAAGGGGCAGACGAGCATTTATGCGGCGGTCAGCCTGGTGCGTGGTGAACGCTCGCTGTTCTACTCGGCGCCGGTGTTCTTCAATCAGGTGCGTGAGTCGTTTGGGACCGGAGCTGTGGTCGCGCGCACCTCGCTGGCGCGTGTGGATCAACTGCTGACCAGCAAGTTCGACGCCGCCATGCTGTTGTCGCCGCAGGGTATTGTGTTTGCGGCCAGCCGGCCGGAGTGGATCGGGCAACTGACGGGACAGGCCACGCCGCAGAGGCTGCAGGCGATCCGCGAACTCAAACAGTTCGGCGATCAGTTTGACAAGCAGGCACCGGCCCTGTTGGCGCTGGACTTGACGGCAGGCTTTAAATCTCTGGACGGCAAGCGTTATGCGCTGGCGGCGGCACAGGTGGATTGGAACGACCCGTCGGGCCCCTGGACGCTGGTGGTGCTGGAGGATTTGTCGCGCACCATTACTTGGGACGACAGCGCCACCCGCGCGTTGCTGGCTGGCGCGCTCGCGCTGGTGTTGGCGCGCATGTTGGTGCAAATCCTGCACAGCCGCAGAGCGGAGCGCACGGCTGCAGCGCAGTTGCAGCGCCATGCTGAACAACAACAGCAACGCGCAGATTTTCGCCAAAGCCTGGGTGAGTTGTCGCTGCAGATGCAGGCCGCTGGCAGTCTTGAAGCCTTGTCTCTGGTTTTCTTCCGTCAGGCCCGCGAACTGGTGGGGGCGGTGCAGGGTGTGCTGTATGTCACCCAAGCCTCTTGGGTAGAGCCGCTGGAACCGGCCGCGCCCGGCCTGTGGCTCGCAGGTTTCAGTGCCTGTGCCGACATGCCGCCGCCCTACATCGCCATGGGGGAGGGGCTGTTGGGGCAGTGTGCCGCCGATGGCCGGGCGCAACTGATCGATACCCCGCCCGAAGGTGTGTGGAACCTGCGCTCAGGCCTGGGTGGTGCGCGTGCCGCGGTGTTGTCGCTGCGGCCGCTGCTGGCTGCGGGCCGCCTGGTGGGTGTGCTCGAGTTGGGGCTACGCGAACGCCCGGGGGTGGAGGCGGCACACCAAATGGATGATCTGGTGCAACTGCTGACCAGCCAGCTGGATAGCCTGCGGCGCCACGGGCCGGGGGGCCATGCCGTCACCAGCGGTCCGAATACCGAAAAGGCCGAGACATGAACGTTTTCACCGGCGCGCTGGAGCGCCGCACACTGCAGACCAAACTCACCCTGGTGGTGCTGGTTTTGCTGGGCGTTACGGCGGCAATAGGTCTGACCGGCCTGTCGGCGCAGCGTTTGGTGGCGCACGAGATCGAGGTCCTTTTCCAGAACCAGTTGTTGGGCATCTCCAACACCAAAAACGCGCAGATCCAGTTCATGCTGATCGGCCGTGAAATCCGCCAGGCGGCGCTGGCCGGGCCGGGAAGTGCGCGCGATGGCGCACTGCAAACCGTACGCGATGCCGATGCCCAGGTGATGCGGGGGATTGAAGAGTTGCGTGGCCGTATCCTGACCGAGCAGAACCGCAAGCTGCTCGAGGTGTTTGAAACCGAGTACGCCAGCTGGATGGTCAACCATCACAACGCAATGGCCATGATGGCACGTGGCGAAGAGTCCGAGGTCTCAGCGTATTTGGCGTCGCAGCAGTTTCGTGCGCCCGGGCAGAGGGCCAACAAAGCGCTGGACGAAGTGGCGAATGGCATGGAACAAGATGCCAAACTGTGGGCCAAGAATTCGGTGGCCAACATGGCTGAAGCGATTCAGCGCGCGGTCTGGCTGCTGGCGCTGGGGCTGCTGGTGACGGTGGCCGTCAGCCTGCTGATTGCCAGGTCGATACGCCGGCCTTCGGCGGCGGTTGAACACGCGGTCCAGCAATTGGCGCAAGGAAACCTGGGTGTGGTGGTGCCGCACACCGATTACAACAACGAAATTGGCGACATGGCGAAGGCCATCCAGGTGTTGCAGGCCGGTGCACTGTCGACGCAAGGCCTGGGCTGGGTCAAGAGCCATCAAGCCGACATTGCCAACGCCCTGCAAGCGGCAATGGACTTTTCCGAGCTGTCGCAAATACTCTTCCACAAACTGGCGCCGCTGGCCCATGTGGGGCACGGCGCCTTCTACCTCTTCGAGGAAGAGACGCGTCAGCTGCGTCAGCTGGGAAGCTACGCCATGCGTGAAGACCCGAAGCTCACCCCACGCTTTGCGCTCGGCGAAGGCCTGGTGGGGCAGTGTGCGCTGGAGCGTAACCCCATCGTGCTGACCGATGTGCCGCCCGGTTACCTGCACATCAGCTCGGGTCTGGGCAAGGCTGCGCCGGCGGTGATCACCGTGCTGCCCTTGCTGCGCAGCGGTCGGCTGTTGGGGGTGCTGGAGATCGCCTCGTTTGAGCCCATGGATGAGCGCGCCCAATCCCTGCTCGAAGGTTTGTTGCCCATAGTCGCCATGAACCTGGAAATCCTCGAGCGCAGCCTGCGCACCCAGCGGCTGCTGGAGGAAACCCGCGGCCAGGCCCAGGCGATGCAGCAGCAAGCAGCCACGCTGGAACAACAGGCCGTGGAGCTGGAGGCGCAGAAGAACGCCATCCAATCGACCGAGGCCTGGTTCCGGGCCATCATCGAGGCCTCGCCCGATGGCTTGCTGGTGGCCAACCGCCAGGGGCAGATCACCATGGTCAACCCGCGCCTGTGCGAGATTTTTGCTTATGCCGAAGCGGAGCTGATGGGGCAGCCGATTGATCTGCTGGTGCCCGTGGCGCAGCCGCATGGCCGCGTCGACCTGCGGGATCATTTTCTGGCAAGCGACACCGCGCTCAAGCTGGACGATGCCAAACACGCGCTGTTGGGGCGGCGCAAGGATGGCTCGGAGTTTGCGCTCGAAGTCGGGCTGGCGTTGCTGCCCGCGGTGGAGGGGCGAGAGACCAGCCTGTTTGCCTCGGTGCGCGACATCACCGAGCGCAAGAAGCAGGAGCAGGAGATCGCGAAGCTGCTGAGCGAGCAGGAAACCATTTTCCGCAATGCGCCCAACGGCATCATCTACACCGCCGATGGTGTGATCGTGCGCGCCAACCAGCGGGTCGCCGACCAACTCGGCTATACGCTGGAAGAACTGGTCGGGCAACCGGCCGCCTGCATCCATGCCTCCGAGGAGGCCTATCTGACGTTTGGCCGTATGGCCGGGCCTGTCTTGGGGGCGGGAAACGTGTTTGCCGCCGAATGGCGTTTTGCGCGCAAGGATGGCGCCGACTTCATGGCGGCCATATCGGGCCAGTCGGTTCAGGTGGCCGGTTACCAGCGTGCGGCCATCTGGATGATGGAGGATATTTCCGAGCGCAAGGCGGCCGAGCACGCGGTTGCCGAAGAGCGCGAGCGGCTGCAGCAAATCCTGCAGAACAGCCCCGTGGGGGTGACCATCAATTCCGAAACCGGTGTCACCGCCTTTGCCAACTTGCAGATGTCCAAGCTGATGGGGCTGACGGTGGATGCATTGCTGGCGCGCAATGTCGCCTCGTTGTGGAAGCACCCGGAAAACCGTCAGCAGTTTGTCGAGCTGTTGCTGCAGGACGGGGTTGTCAAAGACTATGAAGCCGAGTTGCTGCGCGAGGACGGTGCGGTGCGCTCGGTGCTGATCAGTGCCAACCGCATGGTGCATGAAGGCACAAGCCAATTGGTCAGTTGGGTCTACGACGTGACGGAGCGTAGGCGCATGGAGTCGGAGATTCAGCGCATCAACTTCCTCAGCGATATTGCACTGGAGCTGACCGGCAGCGGCTACTGGTATGTGGACTACAACGACCCGGGCCATTACTACCAATCGGAGCGTGCAGCACGCCTGCTGGGTGAGCCTATCAAAGCCGATGGGCGCTACAAACTCGACAGCGAATGGCTTGAACGCCTGCAGGCCGCCAATCCGGAAGCGGCGAAAACCGCGGTGGAACGCTACCAGGGCGCGGTCGACGGCAAGTACGAGATGTACGACTCGATTTACGCCTATAAGCGTCCCGTCGATGGCGAGGTGGTCTGGGTGCATGCCGTGGGCAAGATGGTGCACGACGAGGCGACCGCCAAGCTGTTGTTCATGTACGGGGCCTACCAGGACATCACGCAGCAGAGAAAAACAGAAGACGATATCCGGCAGGCACGCGAATTGGCCTTGGAGGCGACCCACGCCAAGAGCGACTTCTTGGCCAATATGAGCCACGAGATCCGCACGCCCATGAATGCCATCATAGGCATGAGCCATCTGGCGCTGCAAACGCAGCTGGACAAGAAGCAGCGCAACTACATTGAGAAGGTGCACCGCTCGGGCGAGAACCTGCTGGGCATCATCAACGACATCCTCGACTTCTCCAAGATAGAGGCCGGCAAGCTGAGCATGGAGAGCATCGATTTCCGTCTCGAAGATGTGATGGACAACCTGGCCAATCTGCTGAGTTTCAAGTCCGAAGACAAGGGGCTTGAGCTGCTGTTCAATGCGGCGGCGAACGTGCCCACGGCCTTGCGTGGTGATCCGCTGCGCCTGGGACAGGTGTTGCTCAACCTGGGCAACAACGCCGTCAAGTTCACCGAAAAAGGCGAAATCATCATAGGCATTGAGAAGGCCGGTGAAGACAGCGAGGGTGTGGACCTGCATTTCTGGGTGCAGGACACCGGCATAGGCATGACGCAGGAGCAGTGCGGCAGGATGTTCCAGAGCTTCAGCCAGGCCGATGCCTCGACCACCCGAAAGTATGGCGGCACCGGTTTGGGCTTGGCGATCTCCAAGACGCTGGTTGAACTGATGCACGGGCGGATCTGGGTCGAGAGCACTCCCGGCAAGGGGTCGACGTTTCATTTCCATGCGCGATTTGGCGTGCAGGACGCACCCCAGGCCAGGCGTATGTTCCGTGCCGACGAACTCGCGGGCCTGCGCGTGCTGGTGGTCGACGACAACGCGTCTGCACGCGAAATCCTGTCCACCATGGCCGGCTCGTTCGGCTTGGCCGTGGATGCCGCCGACACCGGTGCCTATGCGTTGCGCATGGTGCGCGAGGCCGACCAAAAGTCCTTGCCCTACGACCTGGTGTTGATGGATTGGAAGATGCCCGAGATGGACGGGGTGACCACCCTACAGAAATTGCACACCGAGGAGCTGACACATACGCCGAATGTGATCATGGTCACGGCTTATGGCCGCGACGATGCCCTCAGTGCCGCTGCCCAGCGCGGCCTGGCGCTGTCCACGGTACTCACCAAGCCCATCACTTCGTCCACCTTGCTGGAGGCTGTGGGGGAATCTCTGGGCAAAGGGGTTGTGGTGGAGACACGTGCCGAAAGCCGGGCCGACACCGCCGCCTCGGCCATGGCCCGGCTGGTTGGTGCGCGTGTGCTGCTGGTGGAAGACAATGACATGAACCAGGAACTGGCCACGGAGTTGTTGCGCAACGCCGGCATGGAGGTGGTGGTGGCCAACCACGGCCAGGAGGCCCTGGATGCGCTGGCCACGGCCGCGATTGAGTTTGACGGCGTGCTGATGGACTGCCAGATGCCGGTGATGGACGGTTACACCGCCACCCGCGAGATCCGCAAGATGGCGCGCTACGATGCCTTGCCCGTCATCGCCATGACCGCCAATGCCATGGCCGGTGACCGTGAGAAGGTGCTGGAGGCGGGCATGCAGGACCACATTGCCAAGCCCTTGAACGTGGCGCAGATGTTTACCACCCTGGCCCAATGGATACAGCCCAAGCGGGTATTGGCCAAGACCGGTAGCCGCGCCCTTGGTGCTGCAGCGCCGCAGAAGCTAGCGTCTTCTGACGCCGTGGCCGGTGGCCTTGCCGGCGCTTTCGCCCTGGGCTTGCCGGGCATTGACCTGCACGCCGGCATGGCCGCCGTCATGGACAGCGAAAAGCTGTACCGGCGTTTGCTCGGCAAATTCCACGACACCCAGGGCGCTTTTGACCAGTTGTTTGCGCAGGCGCGTGTTGCCACAGATGCCAGCGCCGCCACGCGCGCGGCACACACACTCAAAGGCACGGCCGGCACCATTGGTGCCAAAGCGGTGGCCGCGGCTGCGGGGCAACTTGAGCAGGCGTGTGCAGCGGGGGCCGATGATGACACCATTAAACGTTTGCTGGCCAGCACCTTGAGCGAACTGGCCACGGTGATGGCCGGGCTGGACGCGCTGCAAGCTGCCGAAGCCAGTGTGCCCGCAGCGCCCACATCGATGGTGGCTGTTGCACCGGTAGACAGCGTTGTGCTGCAGCAAAGTCTGGCCAAGCTGGCACTGTTGCTGACCGAGGGCGACATGGAGGCGGCAACGGTGGTCGACGAACTGCAAATGCTGGCCGCCGGCACCCCTCTGGCACACCCCTTGAAACGCGTGGCGGAACTGGTGGCCGACTGTGACTTCGATGCCGCGTTGAGCGCCCTGCCTGCGGCCGTGGCCTGACCAGGCTGTTGCGGCTCTGTTCGCGCTCTCCCGCCAGCCGCGATCAGGCGGCTTGGCGCGGCAGTTCGATGACGAAGCAGGCGCCGCCGCCCTCGCGGCCTTCGCAGCGCACACTGCCGCCGTGGCGCTCGGCGATGGATTTGACCAACGCCAGTCCCAGGCCTACGCCACCGTCACGCTCGCTGGCGCCGGGCAAGCGGTAAAACGGTTCGAAGATGCGGGCACACAGCTCGGGTGGCACACCTGGGCCGCGGTCGAACACGCGCAGCACAGCGCTGTCGCCAGCGGGTTGCAGCGTCGCGGTCACGGGGCCGGTGGTGTAGCGGCGCGCGTTTTCCAGCAGGTTGCGCACCGCGCGGCGCAACAGCTTGGTGACGCCGTGCACGATGACGGGGTGGCCATCGCTGTCTTCCGTGTCGAGGCCGACTTCGGCCTCAGGGTCGGGATGGGCGCCGGTCACAAAGCCTGCGCCGGTGCGCGCGCACTCCTCGGCCACCAGGCCAATCATGTCGACTTCTTCGACCGTGCCGAGGTCGCTCTCGTGGGCATCGAGCCGGCTGGCGAGCAAAATCTCTTCGATCAGCTCGTCGAGTTCGGCGATGTTGCGCTTGATCTCGGTTTTCGGTGCCGATGAGGCGTCGCCCATCAACTCCAGCCCCATGCGGATACGCGCCAGCGGCGAGCGCAACTCGTGCGAGGCGTTGGCCAGCAGAGACTTTTGCGACTTGACCAGGCTTTCCACGCGGTCTGCGGCGTCGTTGAAGCGTTGTGCCAGCAGCCCGGCTTCGTCGTTGCCCTTGATCGGCACACGCGCCGACAAATCGCCCTGGCCCCATTGGTCCACGCTGCGCTGCAGCGATTCGAGCCGCCGCGTCAGCCGCCGGATGATGGGGTACATGGCCAAGGCCATGGCCACGCCCACCAGGCCCAGCATCCAGAAAAAGCCGAACGGCGGCCGATTCCATTGCGCGCGCGGGGGCCGCGGCAGGTGCACCAGCAGATGCTGGCCGTCGGCCATGCGCACCACGAATTCGGGGCCACGGGTGTAGGCCGGCGGGGGCGGCGGCAGATCGGGGTCTATGGGCGGCAGCAGGCGGCTGGCGCCGTGTGCCGGGGCGCGGTTTTCGTCTTCGCTGTCCGTATTGGGCTGATCCGGATGACGCGGCACCGGTGTGGCGTCGGCGGTTTCCTGGCCTTCGTCCTCCGGGTTGTGGCCCCGGCGCGAAATGCCCTGGCCTATGATTTGCCCGGCATCGTTGCGCACCACCAGGTCGCGCAACGGAGGGTCCGTGGCAGCGCGCCAGGCCCAGCCCACCAGAATGGTCAACACCGCCACGGCCAGCAGCACTGCCAGCCAGATGCGTACATACAAACGTTGCAGTACCGCGGGCAGGGCGGCGTGGCCCTCAGACGGTTTGGGCATGGCGATCCGCAGCCCTAGTCTTGCTGCTTGGCGAAGACGTAGCCCGCACCACGCACCGTGACGATACGTTTGGGATTCTTCGGGTCGGCCTCGATGGCGGCGCGGATGCGGCCCATGTGCACGTCGATGGAGCGGTCAAAGGCTTCGAGTTCGCGGCCACGCACGGCTTCCATGATTTGATCGCGCGACAACACCCGACCGGCACGCTCGGCCAGCGTGACCAGCAGGTCGAACTGGTAGGCGGTGAGATCGGCGGGCTGGCCGGCGACCGAAACCGCGCGCGCGTCGCGGTCGATTTCCAGCGAGCCGAAGCGCAGCAGCTTGGCATTGGCTGGCGCACCTTCAACACGGCGGCGCAACACGGCGCGGATACGGGCCAGCAGTTCGCGTGGCTCAAAGGGTTTGGGCAGGTAATCATCGGCACCAAGTTCCAGGCCGATGATGCGGTCCAGCGGGTCGCCCTTGGCGGTGAGCATCAGCACCGGAATACGCGCCAGCTCACCCTCGGCGGCGCGGATGCGGCGGCAGACCTCCAGACCGTCCATATCGGGCAGCATCAGGTCGAGGATCACCAGATCCGGACGTTGGCCGGTCGGTGGCTCTTCCAGGTGTGACAGGCCCGCCTGCGCGGTGGCACATTCGGTCACGGTGTAGCCCGACAAACCCAGGTACTCACCCACCATGTGGGAGAGGCGGGTGTCGTCTTCAATCATCAGAAGTTGTGCGCTCATGGGATCAGTTTAGTCTTGGCGATGGCTTTTGGGGGCCATCCCGGACTTGGGAATATGGGATGAGCGATATTCCCTGGCGCGTGGCGCCGTGGTTTGTCCCCTCCGTAAAGATAGGTAAACCTGGGCAGGGCCAGCGTGTTCTACGAGGCAATCGACTTGCTGGCGGACTCCGGCAGGGCCGCGGATGGCGCGGGCGCCAAGCGCCCGGCGAGTGTTATCAACAGCAGCACCGGCACACCCAGCAGGGCCGTGCCGGTGAAGAAGCTTGCGTAGCCATAGTGGTCAACCGCCACGCCGGAAAAGCCGGCCAGCCATTTGGGCAACAGCAGCATCACCGAGCTGAACAAGGCGTACTGGGTGGCGGTGTAGCTGATGCTCGTCAGGCTGGAGAGATAGGCAATAAAGGCCGCCGACGCTATGCCGCCGGCCAGGTTGTCAGCCGATACCACCAGCACCAGCGCCTGCACATCGTGGCCATGGCCACCCAGCCAGGCGAACAGCAGGTTGCTGGCGGCGCTGAGCACGGCGCCCAGCATCAACACCCGCATCACGCCCAAGCGCATGGACAACACGCCGCCAATGAAGGTGCCCACCAAGGTCATCACCACACCAAACACCTTGGTGACGGCGGCGACTTCGTCCTTGGTATAGCCCATGTCCACATAAAACGGGTTGGCCATGATGCCCATGACCACGTCACTGATGCGGTAGGTGGCGATCAATGCCAGGATCAACACCGCCTGCATCTTGTAGCGCCGGAAGAAGTCGGCAAACGGGTCGAACAGCGCAGTTTGCAGCCATTCGGCGGCGTTGCGTGCCGGCGCCCGTGGTGCGGGCTGTGGTTCGGTCGAAACCAGCACCGTGACGATGCCGCTCAGCATGCTGGCCGCCATCACCAGGTAGGCGGTTTGCCAGGCCCCGGCCTGGTAGGTGGCGGCATTGGCCACCTCGGCGCGTGCGGCAATCCACAGCACACCGGCGCCGGCCCAGATCATGGCCAGTCGGTAGCCGGTTTGGTAGGCCGCGGCCAGCGCGGCCTGGCGGTCCACGTCGGCCGATTCAATACGGTAGGCATCCAGCGCAATGTCCTGTGTGGCCGAGCAAAACGCCACCGCCAGCGCACACCACACCATGGGTTTCAGTGCCACGCTGGGATCGGTGACGGCCATGCCGGCCAGCCCGGCGGCAATGCCCAGTTGCGACAGCAGCAGCCAGCTGCGCCGGCGGCCCAGCCAGCGCGTCAAGCCCGGCAGCGGCACCCGGTCGACCAGCGGTGCCCAGACCCATTTGAAGGCGTAGGCCAGGCCCACCCAACTCAGATAGCCTATGGTGGAGCGGTCAACACCCGCCTCGCGCAGCCAGAAACTCAGGGAGCCCAGTACCAGCAGCAGCGGCAACCCGGCGGAAAAGCCCAGGGCCAGCATGCGCAGGGTGGCGCGTTCGCCATAGACCTTGAATGCCGTGTGCCAGGAGATGGGGGATTTGGAAAGAGATGCTTTGTCTGACATAGTGGCACAGAGATTGATGACTATTATTAGCCATGTGTTTTCTATGCCAAGCTAAATCCCAATCCGGTCTGCAACCTACGGCGCGGCGGCGCCTGTTTCTGCACCTGGGCGCTGCAGCGGCGGCGGGTGCGGCGGTGTTGCCTGCCGCAGCGCAGGTCGATGTGGGCAGTTCCTCCTGGACACGCCAGTTCGTTTCGGCCGAAAAGCTGGAGGATGCTGCCCAGCAGGAGTACAGCAAAATGTTGTCCGAGGCGCGCGCCCAGGGGGCCCTGGCATCCGACAACAACCCCCAGCTGCAGCGTCTGCGCGGGATTGCGCGGCGCATCATTCCTTTCGCCACACAGTGGAACCCGCGCGCGACGCAATGGCGCTGGGAGGTCAACCTCATAGGCAGCAAACAGGTGAATGCGTTTTGTATGCCCGGCGGCAAGATTGCGTTCTATACCGGCATCCTGGACCAGCTCAAGCTCAACGACGACGAGGTGGCCATGATCATGGGCCACGAAATGGCGCACGCGCTGCGTGAACATGCGCGTGAACGCATGGCCAAAAGCACCGGCACCTCGCTGGGTTTGTCCTTGGGTGCGCAGTTGCTCGGACTGGGGCAACTCGGCGATGTGGCGGCCAACTTGGGCACCCAGTTGCTCACGCTGACCTATAGCCGCAGCGATGAAACCGAAGCCGATTTAGTGGGTTTGGAGTTGGCGGCACGCGCGGGTTTCAACCCGCGTGCATCGGTCACTTTGTGGCAGAAGATGTCGCAGGCCGGTGGCTCTGGCGGCATTGGCTTTTTGTCGACGCACCCCCAAGGCCCGGACCGCATCCGCAAGCTGGAAGACAACCTGCCCAAGGTGCAAGGGCTGTACGAGCAGTCGCAAAAACGCTGATCTGTCTTTAAAAAATTTGGCAGTTAAGGCTTGCTGAACAAGCCTCGGCAGCTGCGTTATTCATAGCATCAAGCTGCGGCTGCCTTGGCCGTAATCCAATCGCTGAATGCGCGCATGGTGGCGCTTTGTTTGCGTGTGCCAAGCCGTGTCAGCCAGTACTGGCCGACCTGCACTTCCACGTCAAACAGGCGCACCAGCCGGCCGCTCTGCAGCGCGCTGCTGAACAGCCTGGTCGGCAGCAAGGCCACGCCAGCACCTTGAGCGGCGGCATCGGCAATCACCAGCGACGAGTCGAACATGGGGCCGCTGACCAGCGGTGCAGGCAGGCCGGCGGCGGCAAACCAGGTGGGCCATTCGTCCGAGCGGTAAGAGCGCAGCAGCACCTCGCGGCTCAGGTCCTTGGGCTGGCGAATGCGCTCGGCCAAAGCCGGGGCACACACCGGCGCGAGCGGGGCGTTGATCAGCGGCAACGCGGCCGTGCCATGCCAATTGCCGTCGCCAAAACGAATGGCAAAGTCCAGCCCCTCGCCGGCCAGGTCCACGCGGTTGTTGTTGGTCAGCAGCCGCAGCTCGACAAACGGGTGGCGGTTTTGAAAGTCGCGCAGACGTGGCAGCAGCCAACCCACGGCGAAGGTGCCGACCACGCCAATCGACAATACCTCGCGTTTTTGTTTGCCTTTGAACACCTGCAGTGTGGTGGCGATGCGTTCGAACGATTCCACCAGCACCGGCAGCAGCGCCTGGCCCTCGTCGGTCAGCGCCAGGCCACGTGGCACACGCCGAAACAGTTGCACGCCCAGGCGCGCCTCGAGGTTTTTGACGTGCTGGCTGACCGCCGTTTGTGTGAGGTGCAGTTCAACAGCGGCACGTGTGAAGCTCAGGTGCCGCGCCGAGACTTCAAAGGCGCGTAGTGCATTGAGGGGCAAGTCCATAGGGTCTGCGTTTTGTTTGAGCCCCAAGTTTTTCTCGGGGCAGGGTGCAATTATTCCCGTTTGTGAGAAGACTCGTCGCTCACTACGATTCGCGCTTTTACAGAGGAAAACAATGCTCACGAGACGTACTTTTACCGGTTATGGCGTAGCTGCCACGGCCTTGCTGGCGAGCCCAGGAATTCTCTGGGCCAGGAGCCTTGCAACGGATCTGGACGCCAGGTTCGTCCAGCTCGAAAAAACCGCCCAGGGGCGCTTGGGCGTCTATATCCTGGATACCGCCACTGGCCAGGGCCATGGTTACCGGGCGGACGAGCGATTCATGATGCTCAGCTCCTTCAAAACCTTGGCCAGTGCGCTGGTGCTGGCGCGCGTAGACCGCAAGCAAGAGTCGCTGGAGCGCCGCATACGCTTCGAGAAAAACGCCTTGGTCGACTGGTCGCCCATCACCGAAAAACACGTGGGCGGCGAAGGCATGACGCTGGCCGAGTTGTGCCACGCCACCATCACCACCAGCGACAACACGGCGGCCAATTTGATCTTGCAGAGCTACGGCGGCCCCAAGCGCCTGACACAGTTTCTGCGCAGCCTGGGCGACCAGGTGACGCGCACCGATCGCACCGAGCCGAGCCTGAACCTGCCCGCCAAAAATGAGCCCCTGGACACCACCACACCCAAGGCCATGACCGCCACGCTGCAGAAGCTGTTGTTCGGCAGCGCGTTGTCGCCGGCTTCACGCACACAACTGCAGCAATGGCTGGAGGCTAACACCACGGGCGGCAAACGCCTGCGCGCCGGGCTGCCAGCGCAGTGGCGTGTGGGTGAGAAAACCGGCACCAACAAAACGGGCGCCAACGACGTGGGTTTTGTTGTGCCACCACAAGGCAAACCCTGGCTGGTCACGGCTTACCTGGCCGAGAGCCAGGCGCCTATGGATGTGAAGGAAGCCGCCCTGGCCGGTGTGGGCGCGCTGCTGGCGCAGCTTGCTGGCTGAGCTTTAAACGCTGCGCTGCTTCAAGGTCAGCACCGACAGGCCGGCCGCCATAAACGTCAGTCCGGCGCCAATGTTCACGCCCTTGATGACGCGGGGCCGGGCCTGCAGCCAGCCCGCCAGGCGTGAGGCAAAGCCACCCATGAGTGTGAAGATGATGGCCGTCATCAGCGCGAAGATGGCGCCGTAACCCAGCATCTGCAGCGTCACCGAGCCCCGGCTGGCGTGCACAAACTGCGGCAGGAACGCCAGCACAAACAGGCCGGGCTTGGGGTTCAGCACATTGGACAACACGCCCGTGATGAACACCTTGCGCAGTGGCAGATGGGCCGAGGGTGTGAACGAAATCAGGTTACCCGCCGCCAGTGCCTTGTAGCCCAGCCACAGGAGGTAGAGCGCGCCCACGGCCTTCACCAGCCAGAACGCCTGCGGCGAGCTCTGGATGATGAGCGACAGCCCAAACGCTGCCGCCAGCGCGTGGCACATGATGCCAATGCCCGCGCCCAGGGACGACAACGCCGCTGCCATGCGCCCCTGGCTCAGGCCACGGCTGATGGCCAGGATGTTGTCCGGCCCCGGCGATAACACCACCACCACGCAGGCGGCCAGGTAGGCGAGAAGGGTGTCTATGGGGAACATGGCGGGCCTCTTTTCAACGCATTCACGGCAGCAGCTTGGGGATGGCATCGTAGTCGATCGCCAAGGCGTCTGCCGCCGCAAGCCTTGCGCCTTGCATCGAGCTAGGCCGTCATGTGCTTGCGGCCTCGGCTCGCCAGCGCTGCACCTGCTCGGCGATCTGCGTCAGTTGGGTCACGTGCAACAGCCGCGCGTGACCGCTGCGCTTTTGTAATGCCGCGCTGTTGCCGCCGGCCCATAACTCCAGCGCGGTGGGCAGCTGTGCACGCAAGGCGCCCAAGGATTCGCTCACCTGGTTGGGCGCCAGGTAGCCGCTAAAGCTTAAAGCGACGATGTCGGCGCGATGTGCGGCGGCGGCCAGCACGATGTCGGCCACGGGGGTTTGCACGCCTAGTGACAGGCACTCACAACCCTCCAGCGCCATCAAGGCCTCGGCCATCAGCAGGCCCAGGCCGTGTTGCTCGTCGGGCAGCGTGGTCAGCAGCACGCGTGGGCGCTCGTGGCGCGCCAGCTGCGGCATGCTCAGAATGGCTTGGCGCAAAACCAGCTGCAGCGACTCGCTGTAGATGTGTTCTTCAAAAACTTGTAGCTCGCCGCGCATCCAAAGCTCGCCCACCTGCGTAGTCAGCGGTGCAATGAGCGATATCACCCCATCTCCCACCCCCGAGCGCAGCAGCGCCTGGGTCAGCTTGCGCCGCAGGCCTTCGACGTCATGAGCGCGCAAGTCGTCCAAAAACGGTGTCAGCTCAGGGCGTGCGGGCGCGGCGCCAAAACTTTGCTGCTGCGCTTGTGCCAGCAGGGCTTGCAGGCTGTCGACGTCGGTGGGCACCAGTCGCCCGGCGCGGTGGCCCAGGTCGAGCAGGCGTTTGATCAGCCGCAGCTTTTGCACCTGGTCCAGCGGGTAGGCGCGCTCACCCTGCGCGTCGCGCTGGGGTTGCGGGAACTGGTAGCGCCGTTCCCACATGCGCAGGCTGTCTTTGCTGATGCCGGTGTCGCGTTCCACCGCCGCAATGCCCAGCAAAGCAGCCGCTTCAGCCATGGAAACACCTGGCGTGGGCCGACTTGGGCAGCTTGGGATTGGCCATCAGGAATTTTTTGTCTTGGACAAAGATGAGACAAAACATGAATTTCTACTTAATATAGCGACCGAAAGCCGTTTTGACTAGGACAAAACATGAACAGAACTTACGCATTGTCTCCCACGCCAAGGCCCGCCCAGGCGCAGCCGGGGGCGAGGGCCGTGGCGGCAAAATCGCAGCATGCGCTTCCGCTGCGCCAAGTTCCGCCGCAGGGGGCAGCGGCGCATGCCGTGGGGCTGTCGGGTTATTTGGCGAGCTTGGGGCAACGCGCCGGATGGGCCGGTACCGGGCGCGGTGCGCGCGTGGCGGTGGTGGGCTCGGGCATTGCGGGTTTGTCCGCCGCTTGGACGCTGAGCCAGCAGGCACACGTCACGCTGTTTGAAGCGGGTGTGTATTTTGGCGGCCATACCCACACCGTGGATGTGGCGCTGGAGGGCCAGCGCTGCGGTGTGGATACCGGCTTTCTGGTGTTCAACGAGCGCACCTATCCGCTGTTGATCCAGTTGTTTGCGCAGTTGGGCGTGGAGACGGTGGCCAGCGAGATGTCGTTCTCGGTGCAACTGCCCAGCCATGGCCGCGAGGGCTTGGAGTGGAGCGGCAGCAACCTCAACAGCGTGTTTTCGCAACGCAGCAACCTGTTGCGCCCGGGCTTTTGGCGCATGCTGCGCGACCTGCTGCGCTTCAACCGCATCACTACCGCGTTGGCGGAAGAAGGCCAGGAGGCCGCCCTGGCCCAACCGATTGGCGAATTTTTGCAGGCACACGGCTTTAGCGCCGAGTTTCGTGACTGGTATTTGCTGCCCATGGTGGCGTGTATCTGGTCGTGCCCTACGGAGCAGATGCTGCAGTTCCCTGTCCAGACGCTGATCCGCTTCTGCCATAACCACGGCTTGCTGCAGGTGGCCAACCGGCCGCAGTGGTTCACCGTGCGTGGCGGGGCGCGCCACTATGTCGACAAGCTGCTGCGCCAAATCACCGAGAGGCGGCTGAACACACCCGTGCTTGGCGTGCAACGCCAGCCCGGCGGCGTGGTGCTGCGCACCGCCCATGGTGTGGAGCATTTTGATGCCGTGGTGCTGGCCAGCCACAGCGACCAATCGCTGCGTTTGTTGTCCGATGCCTCGCGCGAAGAACAGCAGATTCTGGGCGCCGTGCGTTACCACCAGAACCGCGCCGTGCTGCACACCGACACAACGCTGCTGCCGCGCCACCGCCGCAGTTGGGCGGCGTGGAACTACGAGCGCGGCGCGGGCGGGCAGGAGAGCCAGGCGGTTTGCCTGCACTACCTGTTGAACCGTTTGCAGCCGCTGCCGTGGCAACAGCCCACCATGGTGTCGCTGAACCCGGTGCGCGAGCCTGCCGCCCCCCGTGTGCTGGGCGAGTATGACTACGCCCATCCGGTGTTCGACCAGGCTGCCATCCAGGCGCAGCAACGCCTGGGCGACATCCAGGGCAACGGCAAGGTCTGGTTCTGCGGCGCCTGGACGCGTTATGGCTTTCATGAAGACGGCTTGTTGTCGGGCCTGCGTGTGGCGCAAAAAGTGGCGGCCACCCTGGACTTGCAAAGCAGGGCTATGTCATGAAGTCCATGGCGCCCATGGCCGACCGGCCCGCCCGGGCCTTGATCGGCCGTGGCCCGGTGCTGCACAAGCGCCTGCGCCCGCGCGCGCACCAGTTTCGCTACAACAGCTACTTTCTCATGCTGCCCATGCGCACTTTGCGCGCCCAGGCGTGTGCGGCGTTGAACCGCAACGGCTGGGGTTGGCTGAGTTTTCACGATGCCGACCATGGCGACGGCGGCCCTGATGCGCTGGCCTGGCTGGACACGTTGTTGGCCCGTGAGGGCATCACCGACGCGACCGGTGAGGTCTGGCTGCACTGCTTTCCGCGTGTGCTCGGTTATGCCTTCAAGCCGGTGAGTTTTTGGTACTGCCAGCGTGCGGATGGTGCGCTGGCTGCCATCGTGGTCGAGGTCAACAACACCTTTGGTGAGCGCCACTGTTATCTGCTGGCCGGGCCCACGTTGGCCTATGGCCGCGAATTGACCGCCGCCAAGGTATTCCATGTGTCGCCGTTCTGTGCGGTGGAGGGTGGCTACCGCTTTCGTTTTTTGCACAGCGGTGAGCGCACCGTGGCGCGTATTGAGCACGACGATGCCAGCGGCCCGCTGTTGCACACCAGCATCTCCGGCGCGCTGCAGCCGCTCACCAGCCACAGCGCACGTGCGGCCTTTTGGGCACTGCCCGCGTTCAGCCTGATGCTGATGGCGCGCATCCACTGGCAGGCGCTGCGGCTGTGGGTCAAACGCACGCCGTTTTTTGGCAAGCCTGTGGCGCCACACCATTTTTTGACTCGTTGAGGCTGCGCGAAATAACGCTGTATGGTTATGAATTCTTCCACCCTCGTTTCATCGTTTCGTCTACCCAACGGCGCCCCCGCCGCCGCGCGTAGCGTGTTCAAACTGCTGGCGCGGCTGCAGTACGGCAGTATTGACGTGCAGTTGCCCGATGGCGGCGCGGCGCACTTTGGCGGCGCCGAAGGCCCACGTGCCGCAATTCGCATCAAGGATTGGGCCGTCTGCTCGGCGGCGCTGCGCTCAGGCGACATAGGTTTTGCCGAGAGTTTTGTGGCCGGCCACTGGAGCACACCCGACCTGCGCGTTCTGCTGGAGGTGTTTGTGCGCAACCGCGAAGCGCTGGAAGACGTGGTTTACGGCAGTTGGTTGGGCGCGTTGGTGCACCGCGTGCAGCACTGGCTGAACCGCAACAGCCGCGCCGGCAGCCGCAAAAACATCCACGCCCATTACGACCTGGGCAACAATTTCTACAAGCTCTGGCTGGACCCGAGCATGAACTACTCCAGCGCCTGGTTCGACGGCGACCTGCAGCGCCCCATGGGCGAAGCGCAGCAAGCCAAGATGCAACGCGCGCTGCGTGAATGCAACGTGGCGCCGGGCCAGCGTGTGCTGGAAATCGGCTGCGGCTGGGGCGCCTTGGCCGAATGCGCGGCGCGCGATTTCGGCGCCCGGCTCACGGGTGTCACGCTGTCTAGCGAGCAATTGGCCTGGGGACAAAAACGCTTGCTGGACGCCGGTTTGCAAGACCGGGCCGAATTACGTTTGCAGGACTACCGCGACATCCACGAGCCCGCGTTTGATGCCGTGGTGTCGATCGAAATGTTCGAGGCCGTGGGCCGCGCCTATTGGGATGGCTACTTCCAGACCGTGCACCGGCAGCTCAAGCCCGGCGGCCGTGCCTGCATACAAAGCATCACCATACGCGACGATCTGTTCGAGCGCTACACCCGCTCCAGCGACTTCATCCAGCAGTACATCTTTCCCGGCGGCATGTTGCCCAGCCCCAGCGTGTTCCGCGCGCAAGCCGAGAAGGCTGGCCTGCGCGTGGTCAACGAACTGGCCTTTGGCCTGGACTACGCCGAGACCCTGAGACGCTGGCGCGAAGACTTCATGCAGCGTGACGCCGAGGTGCGGCAACTGGGCTTCGACACCCGCTTCATGCGGCTGTGGGAGTTTTACCTGGCGTACTGCGAAGCGGCGTTTGCGGCGGGCAATACCAATGTCATGCAGTTCACCCTGGTGCGGGACTAGCGTGTACCGGCGGCGTACGCTCATGGGATTGGCGGCGTTGGCCGCGCTGCCATTGAGCTTGCGCGCGTACACCGAAGAGTTACCCGGCTGGCAATTGCAGGGCGACGGCCAAATGCGCTTCTTCGGCTTATTGGTCTACGACATTCGCCTGTGGGCACCCGCTCGGGTTGGCGCGCAATGGTGGACGCAGCCGCTGGCGCTGGAGCTGACCTATGCGCGCAGCCTGCAAGGCAAGGAGATTGCCAAACGTTCGCTCGAAGAAATGCGCCGCCAGCAAAGCATAAACGACGCCACGGGGCAACGTTGGCTGGCCGAGATGGAGGCCGCTTTCCCCGATGTGAAAGAGGGCGACCGCATCAGCGGCCGCCACGACCCGGCCGTGGGGGCCGCGTTTTTTGTCAACGGCAAACCCTCGCGCAGCGTGGCCGACCCGTTGTTCAGCCGCCTGTTCTTTGGCATCTGGCTGGCGCCGCAAACCTCTGAGCCCGCATTGCGCAAAAAACTGTTGGGATTGCCGTCATGAAGCGGCTTGATGGTCTGCGCTACGGTTCGTTAGGCTTCGCGCTGGCGTTTGTAGCGCTGCCGCTCTACGTCACGTTGCCCGCTTACTACGCACAAAACTACGGTGTGCCACTGGCCGCGTTGGGCCTGGTGTTGCTGGGCGCACGTTTGGCCGATGCATTGGTCGACCCGTGGATTGGCCGCCTGGCCGATGGCTGGCTCAGCACCAGCACACCACTGCGTCCCATGGTCGTGGCTGCTTTGCTGCTGGCCATCAGCTTTGTGTTGCTGTTTTTCCCGCCCGCGCTCGGCCAGACAGGCTTGTTGCTGTGGTGCACGCTGGCGCTGTTGTTGACCTACCTGGGCTACAGCGTGCTGAGTGTGATGCACCAGGCCTGGGGTGCGCGCCTGGGGGGCGACGGCCTGCAGCAAACCCGTGTGGTGGCCTGGCGCGAAGGCATGGCCTTGGGCGGCGTGTTGTGCGCCAGTGTGTTGCCTTCGCTAGTCGGTTTGGGCGTGACCAGTGCCGCTCTCGCCGTAAGCTTGCTCGTGGGCTTGGTGCTGTTGCGCCGTGCGCCAAGGGCTGAGTTTGTATCGCAGCCGGGTGAGCATGACGCAGGGTTGGCTTGGCGCACGCCAGGCTTCAAGCCGTTGCTGGCGGTGTTTTTGCTCAATGGCATCGCGGCCGCCATCCCGGCCACGCTGCTGCTGTTTTTTGTGCGCGACCGTTTGCAAACCCCGCAGTCTGAAGCGCTTTATTTGGCGAGTTACTTCGTGGCCGCAGCGCTCTCGCTGCCGCTGTGGTTACGCATGGTGGCGCGGCTGGGCCAAGCGCGCGCCTGGGCCATGGCCATGCTGCTGGCGCTTGTGTGTTTTGGCTGGGCTGCCGTGTTGTCCAACGGCGACCAAACAGGCTTTTTGCTGGTATGCCTGGGCAGCGGTGTCGCCCTGGGTGCCGACCTCGCCATTCCCGGCGCCATGCTGGCGCGGGTGGTGCAACGCGCGGGTTTGGCGGGGCACACCGAGGGCGCGTTTTTTGGCTGGTGGAACTTCGCCACCAAGCTCAACCTGGCCGTGGCCGCTGGCCTGGCCCTGCCGCTGCTGCAAAGCCTGGGTTACACGCCAGGCCAGCGCGACCCGCAGGCTTTGCAGGCGTTGACCATCGCCTATTGCGTGCTGCCCTGTGTTTTAAAACTCGGTGCTGTGGCCTTGCTGTTTCGCCTGTTCATCCAATCCGACAAGGAGGCCTTATGCGCCCCACCGTAAATCGCCGTGGCCTGCTCGTTTGGGGTGCTGCTGCGTTATTGCTCTCGGGCTGTGCATCGGCCCCCACGCCGGCTGACTATGCCGACGAAAAACCGCTGCTCGATCTGCGCCAGTACTTTAATGGCCCACTCGTCGCCCATGGCTTGGTGACCGATCGCGCGGGCAAGGTGCTGCGGCGTTTTACCGTTCAGCTCAAAGGCACCTGGCAAGGCGATGACGGCACGCTGGAAGAAGACTTTTTGTACAGCGACGGCGAAACCCAGCGCCGTATCTGGCGCCTGCGCCATCTCGGTGGTGGCCGCTACACCGGCCGTGCCGACGACGTGGTGGGCGAGGCGCGTGGTGAGGCCGCAGGCAACGCCTTGCGCTGGCGCTACACCTTGCAGGTGCCGGTCAACGGGTCGGTGTACGACGTCGATTTTGATGACTGGATGTACCTGATGGACGACAAGCTTTTGCTCAACAAAACCAGGATGAGCAAGTTTGGCATCCACGTGGGCGACCTCACCTTGTCGTTCACCAAGCTCTAGACGCTGCACCATGGCAAACAACCCATCATTGCAAGACTGGCGCGACAAAACCGTGTGGATCGTGGGCGCTTCCAGCGGCATAGGGCTGGCGCTGGCGAAGGCGCTGCACGCAGCGGGTGCGCGCGTGGTGCTGTCGGCGCGCAAGGCCGAGCTGCTGCAGGAATTTGTGCAGACACACCGGGGCTGCATGGCCCTGCCGCTGGACGTGCAAGACGCTGCCGCCCTGCGCGCCGCAGTGGCCGAACTTTTAATGCACCACAGGCAACTGGACGCTTGTATCTATTGCGCGGGCCACTATCAAAATATGAGAGCGCAGCAGTTCTCGCTGGACCAGGCGCTGCGCCACATACACACCAACTACGTGGGGGCGTTGAATTTTCTGGACGCGGTGCTGCCACAACTGTTGCGCCAGGCCAAAGCGGGAAAAGGCGGGCACATCAGTCTGGTGTCTAGTGTGGCGGCTTACCGCGCATTGCCCAAGGCCATGGCCTATGGCCCGTCAAAGGCGGCGCTGACGCATCTGGCCGAATCGCTGTACCTCGACCTGGCGAGTGAAGGCTTAGGGGTGTCGGTGGTGCACCCAGGCTTTGTGGCCACACCTCTCACCGTTGGCAACGATTTCAACATGCCTGCGCTCATCAGCCCCGAACAGGCCGCGCAGGCCATCATGCACGGCTGGGCCGCCGGGCGTTTTGAAATCCACTTCCCGAAACGCTTCACGCGTTGGCTGAAGTTCATGCGCCTGCTGCCCTATGGGCTCTACTTTCGCGTGGTGCACCGCGTCACCGGACTTTGAGGAATTTGAAGATGGACCCACGCGTCAAGCTGATCGTGACGATGTTCGAGCACATGAAACCTGCAGACGTGGCGCGGCTGCAGCTGTATTACGACCCGCAGGCCTACTTCAAAGACCCGTTCAACGAAGTGCGTGGCCTGCCCGCCATCCAGGCGGTTTACCAACACATGTTCGACGGCCTGGAGGCGCCGCGCTTCAAGGTGTTGGACGTGTTGGTCGATGGCAACCAGTGTTTCCTCACCTGGGACTTCAGCTTTATCCTGCGCGGCCGGCCGCAAAACGTGCACGGCAGCAGCCACCTGCGCCTGAGCCCTGCGGGGCGCATCCAATACCACCGCGATTATTGGGACGCGGCGGCCGAGCTGTATGAGCAGCTGCCGCTGCTGGGCACCGTGCTGCGCTGGCTGCGGCGCAGGATCGGCACGTCGACTTCATCGTCGCGGGCTTAAATGCTCCAGTCGTACTCGATCGTCAAAGGCGCGTGGTCGGAGAACTTCTCATCCTTGTAGATCGAGGCGTTGAGCGCCTTGTCGGCCACACCCTTGGTGGCCAGGTGGTAGTCCAGGCGCCAACCCACGTTGTTGGCGTAGGCCTGGCCACGGTTGCTCCACCAGGTGTAGCTGGTGTCGGTGGTGTCGGGGTGTAATTGGCGGTACACGTCGATCAGGCCCAGGCCGTTGGCGGCCAGCGGGTCGAGGTCGGCGCGGGCCAGCAGGTGGGTCATCCACGAGCGTTCTTCCGGGGTGAAGCCGCTGTTTTTCTGGTTGCTGCGCCAGTTCTTCAGGTCGATTTCGCGGTGGGCGATGTTGACGTCGCCGCACAAGATGAATTCGCGCGTGCGCTTGAGTTCGGTGAGGTGCGGCAAGAACTCGGCCAGAAAACGGAACTTGGCTTGCTGGCGCTCTTCGCCCGACGAGCCGCTGGGGAAGTAGCAACTGATGATGGACAGCTTGCGTTTGGGCGTGTCGAACCGCGCCTCCACATACCGGCCCTCGGCATCGAATTCTGTGGAGCCATAGCCCACGATCACCTCGCTGGGTGCGTGGCGGGTGTAGAGGCCTACGCCCGAGTAACCCTTCTTCTGCGCGAAATGAAAGTGGCCCTGCAGGCCGGCAAGTTGCTCAAACTTGCCCTGCACATCGGCGGCCTGCGCCTTCACTTCCTGCACACAAATACAATCTGGCGCAATACCAGCAATCCACTTTTCCACACCCTTGGTGGTGGCGGAGCGGATGCCGTTGAGGTTAAGGCTGGTTAATTTGAACAAGGACTTCTCCATGACGGTAGACAACAAGGGCGCGGCTCAGAGCGCAACGCCAAACGAACAAGACGCATTGGCCCAGGAATTTGTGCAATTCTCCGTCGATTCGGGGGTGTTGCGCTTTGGCGAATTCAAAACCAAGGCCGGGCGCATGAGCCCGTATTTTTTCAACTCCGGCCTGTTTGACGATGGCGCCAAGCTCGGCCGCCTGGCGTCGTTCTATGCGCGCCGCCTGCTCGACAGCGGCATCGAGTTTGACATGGTGTTTGGCCCGGCCTACAAAGGGATTCCACTGGGCGCTTCGGTGGCGATTGAGTTGGCGCGCCTGGGGCGCAACGTGCCGTTTGCCTACAACCGCAAGGAAGCCAAGGCCCATGGTGAGGGTGGCAATCTGGTGGGCGCACCCTTGAAGGGCCGTGTGCTGGTGGTGGATGACGTGATGTCGGCTGGCACCGCCGTGCGTGAATCCATCTCCATCATCCAGGCTGCGGGCGCCACGCCACACGCGGTGGTGATTGCGCTGGATCGCCAGGAAATGGCCACCGAGAACGGCCAGGACGTGCCCCACAGCGCGGTGCAATATGTGCAGAATCAACTTGGACTGCAGGTCTGCTCGATTGCGAAATTGGCCGATTTATTGCAGTATCTCGCCCATCATGAAACGCCGGACCTGGGAGCGCACCACGCGCGTGTACTGGCTTACCGACAACGCTACGGCGTAAATTAAGGGGTTGTGTGGCTGGCTGGACGGTGCAACTAAAAACAATTCTCTTGTGTGCAGTGGGCTTTGCAGGACTAGCCCAGGCGCAAAGTATCTATAGCTGCACCGATTCCAAGGGGCGCAAGCTGACCTCGGACCGGCCTATTCAAGAGTGCCTGGACCGTGAGCAGCGCGAGCTCAATCCGAGCGGCTCTACCCGACGCGCTGTAGGCCCTTCGTTGACGGCTGCCGAGCGTGAGCAGCTGGAAGCGCAGCAACGCAAAGAAGCTGAGCAAAGTGCCCGTGTCAACGAAGAACGCCGCCGCAACCGCGCGCTTTTGATGCGTTACCCAGACCGCGCCGCGCACGACCGTGAGCGTGAAGCTGCGCTCAAGCAGGTCGATGGGGTGATGGAAGCCGCGAACAAACGTTTGGCCGAGCTGGGCCAACAGCGGGCAGCGATTGATGCCGAGATGGAGTTCTACAAAAAGGATCCGAGCAAGGCGCCGGCCAAGGTGCGTCGGCAGATTGCGGAGCAAGAAGAAAGTGTGCGCGGCCAGCAACGCTTCATCAACGATCAACAGCAGGAGAAGAAGCGCGTGAACGAGCGCTTTGACGATGAGCTTGTGCGCTTGAAACCGCTCTGGGGCAACGGCGGTCTTTAGTGTCGCGGTGCGCGAACGCCTGGCCAGTGAACTGACCAGGCGGTTCGGCTGATATCAACCCAGTCGGGCCCGCAACAGCGTATTCACTTGGCCGGGGTTGGCCTTGCCAGCGCTGGCTTTCATGATCTGGCCAACCAGCGCGTTCAGCGCCTTGTCGTTGCCGGCCTTGAACTCCGCCACATTCTTGGCATTGGCGGCGATCACGCTGTCGACAATGGCTTCCAGGGCGCCGGTGTCGTTCATCTGCTTCAGGCCCTTGGCCTCGATCACCGCGTCGACCTCGGCGTCTGCATCACTCCACAATACCTCGAACACCTGGCGCGCGGCGTTGTTGGAGATGGTGTTGTCCGCAATGCGTGTGATCAACTGGCCCAGGCGCTCGGCGCTGACGGGCGACTGGTCGATCGACAGGTCATCGGCGTTCAGGCGGCGCGACAGTTCACCCATGATCCAGTTGCCGGCCAGCTTGGCTTGGCCACTGGCCTTGGCCGCGGCTTCGAAGTAGCTGCTGGTGGCCTGGCTTTGTGTGAGCGCGGTGGCGTCGTAGTCCGACAAACCGTAGTCGGCGGCAAAACGTGCTGCCATCACACGTGGCAGTTCGACCATGGCGGCGCGCACACGTTCCACCCATTCCGGGGCCACCACCAGTGGTGGCAAGTCCGGGTCTGGGAAGTAGCGGTAGTCGGCGGCGTCTTCCTTGGTGCGCATGGCGCGGGTTTCGCCGGTGTCGGGGTTGAACAGCACGGTGGCTTGCTGGATCGCCAGGCCATCTTCGATTTGCTCGATCTGCCAGCGCACCTCGAAGTCTATGGCTTGCTGCATGAACTTGAAGCTGTTCAGGTTTTTGATTTCGCGGCGCGTGCCCAGCGGCTCGCCCGGCTTGCGTACCGACACGTTGGCATCGCAGCGGAACGAGCCTTCTTGCATGTTGCCGTCGCAGATGCCAATCCAGGTGACGATCTTGTGCAGTTCCTTGGCATAGGCCACGGCTTCGGCGGACGAGCGCATGTCGGGCTCGGTGACGATTTCCAGCAGTGGTGTGCCAGCGCGGTTCAGGTCGATGCCGGTCTGGTTGATGAAGTCTTCGTGCAGCGACTTGCCGGCATCTTCTTCCAGGTGGGCGCGCACCAGGCGCACCGACTTTTTCTCGTCGCCCAGGTAGAACTCCACCGAGCCGCCTTGCACCACCGGAATCTCGAACTGGCTGATCTGGTAGCCCTTGGGCAGATCGGGGTAGAAGTAGTTCTTGCGCGCGAAGATGCTGCGTGGTGCGATGTGTGCGCCGACCGACAGGCCGAACTCAATCGCGCGTTCCACCGCACCCACGTTCATCACCGGCAGGGTGCCCGGCAAGGCCATGTCCACGGCGCAGGCCTGGGTGTTGGCCTCGGCGCCAAAGGCGGTGGAAGCGCGGCTGAAAATCTTGCTCGCCGTGGAGAGCTGGGCGTGGGTTTCGAAGCCGATCACAACTTCGTAGCCCTGTACCAGCAACGACTTGGTGGTCGACTTGCTGTCTTTGGTGGATGGTTTGTTCATTCAGGAAACCAGCTTGGAAGCAGAGGGTTGGCGAAGGTGGAAGTCGGTGGCTTGCTGCAGGCGGTGCGCGGCGTTGAGCAAACGCGACTCTTGCAGGTAGTTGCCTATGAGCTGCAGGCCCACGGGCATGCCGCCTTCACCCAAGCCTGCGGGCACGCTCATGCCGGGCAGGCCGGCGAGCGAAGAAGGCAGGGTGAAGATGTCGGCCAGGTAGTTGGCCAACGGGTCGGACTTGGCGCCGAGCTTCCACGCCACGGTGGGTGCCACCGGGCCGGCGATCACATCGCATTGCGTAAACGCTTGCTGGAAGTCGTCGGCAATCATGCGGCGGATCTTTTGCGCCTGCAGGTAATAGGCGTCGTAATAGCCGTGGCTCAGCACGTAGGTGCCTATCATGATGCGGCGCTTGACCTCGTCACCAAAGCCCTGGGCGCGGCTCTTCTTGTACATATCGAGCAGGTCGGTGTATTGGTCGGCGCGGTGGCCGAACTTCACACCGTCGAAGCGGCTCAGGTTGCTCGACGCTTCGGCCGGCGCAATGATGTAGTACACGGGGATGGACAGTTCGGTGCGCGGCAGCGAAATCTCCACCAGCTTGGCGCCCAGCTTTTCGTATTCTTTGAGCGCGGCGTCTATGGCTTGGCGCACGTCGGCAGAAAGGCCTTCACCAAAAAACTCTTTCGGCAGGCCGATGCGCAGGCCTTCCAGCGAATCGTTCAAGCGCAGGCTGTAGTCTTCTGCAGGCACGTCGAGTGAGGTCGAGTCGCGGTCCAGGTCCGGGCCACACATGGCGCTGAGCAGCAACGCGCAGTCTTCGGCCGTGCGCGCCATGGGGCCGGCTTGGTCCAGGCTGGAGGCAAACGCCACCATGCCGTAACGCGAGGCGCGGCCGTAGGTCGGTTTGATGCCAGTGATGCCGCAGAACGACGATGGCTGGCGAATCGAGCCGCCGGTGTCGGTGCCGGTGACCGCAGGAGCCAGACGCGCGGCCACGGCCACGGCGCTGCCGCCCGACGAGCCGCCGGGGATACGCGTTGTGTCCCAGGGGTTCAGCGCCGGCATGTAGGCCGAGTTTTCGTTGCCCGAGCCCATGGCGAATTCATCGCAGTTGAGCTTGCCCAGCGTGACCGCACCAAGGGTGGCCATGCGCGACACCACGGTGGCGTCGAAAGGTGAGCGGTAGCCCGCTAGCATCTTCGAGCCGGCGGTGGTGGGGAAGTCTTTGGTGACGAAGATGTCTTTGTGCGCGATCGGCACACCTTCGAGTACACCGGCGCTGCCAGCGGCGATGCGTTTGTCGGCGGCTTGCGCCTGTTGCAGGGTCGCGGCTTCGTCGATGCTCAGGAACGCGCCCAATGCGGCTTGAGATTTGGCGCGCGCCAGGAAGTGCTGGGCGGTTTCAACAGCCGATACTTTGCCGTCGCGCAACTGTTTTGCCAGCGCGGTGACGGTCAGGTCGTGCAGATCTGGCGTGGCACCAGACGAGAGATGTGCTTCAGAGGTCATGAAATTTTGGCTTTATTCGATCACTTACTCGATCACTTTGGGAACCAGGAACAGGCCGCGTTCCACCGCTGGAGCAGACTGCTGGTTCAGATCGCGCTGGTTGGGTTCGCTCACGGCGTCGGCGCGTAGGCGCAAAGTGATGTCCTGGATCACGGCCACGGGGTGCGCCAGGGGTTCCAAACCCGAGGTATCCACAGCCCGCATCTGTTCCACGATGTCGAAGAACCCGTTCAACTGCGTGAGCATGTGCTCACTCTCTGAAGGTTGAAGCTCCAGCCTTGCCAAATTGGCAATGCGGTCAAGATCTTGGGGAGTCAGAGCCATAAAAAATTACATTAAAAAGCGCAGGTAAATCTGCGCCTGCCTTGGGTCCGGCAATGGTTATTCACAGGGGATGCGGTATTATCCCGCCTTTGGTGTAACGGCTGCGAATTCGGTCACAACAGCATCAAAAATCTAGGTTTTTACCCGTTTTACAGTGGTGGCGGTCTGCCGAAGTGCCGGCCGCGCCCGAGAGGAATTTCATGTTTGGAGCTTTTCGTCGGTACATTTCTACCGACTTGGCGATCGATCTTGGCACTGCCAACACCCTGATCGTCGTTCGTGACAAGGGCATTGTGCTCGATGAACCGTCGGTTGTGGCCATCCGCCACGAAGGTGGACCCCAAGGCAAAAAGACGATTCAGGCGGTTGGCAAAGAAGCCAAGGCCATGTTGGGCAAAGTGCCCGGCAACATCGAAGCCATACGGCCGATGAAAGACGGCGTGATTGCCGACTTCACGGTCACCGAGCAGATGCTCAAGCAGTTCATCAAGATGGTGCACCCCCGCGGCATCTTCCGCCCGAGCCCGCGCATCATCATCTGTGTGCCTTGCGGCTCCACCCAAGTGGAGCGCCGCGCCATCCGTGAATCGGCCCTGGGCGCCGGTGCTTCCGAGGTTTACCTGATTGAAGAACCGATGGCAGCCGCCATTGGCGCTGGCCTGCCGGTCAGCGAAGCCAGCGGCTCCATGGTGGTGGACATTGGCGGCGGTACCACCGAAGTCGGTGTGATCTCGCTCGGCGGCATGGTTTACAAGGGCAGCGTGCGCGTCGGCGGCGACCGTTTTGACGACGCCGTCATCAACTACATCCGCCGCAACTACGGCATGCTGATTGGCGAACCCACGGCTGAAGCCATCAAGAAGCAAATTGGCTCGGCCTTCCCCGGCTCTGAAGTCAAGGAAATGGAAGTCAAGGGCCGCAACCTGTCTGAAGGTGTGCCGCGCAGCTTCACGATTTCGAGCAACGAAATCCTGGAAGCCTTGACCGATCCGCTGAACAACATCGTCGCCGCCGTGAAAAACGCGCTCGAACAAACCCCTCCCGAACTGGGTGCAGACATTGCCGAGCGCGGCATGATGCTCACCGGCGGTGGTGCTTTGCTGCGCGACCTGGACCGTCTGCTGGCTGAAGAAACCGGCTTGCCGGTGCTGGTGGCCGAAGACCCGTTGACCTGTGTGGTGCGCGGCTGCGGCATTGCCCTGGAGCGCATGGAGCGCCTCGGCGGCTCGATTTTCACCAGCGAATAACGTTGAGGCGCAGCGATGCCACTCGGTACGCTGGACCGGACTCCGCCACCGTTCTTTAAGCAGGGCCCCTCGGCTCTCACAAAGCTGATGGTGTTCAGCGCATTGGCCCTGTTTCTGATGGTGGCCGATGCGCGTTTTAAACTGATTCAACCCTTGCGGGCGTCGATTGCCACGGCTTTGTATCCGCTGCAATGGCTCGCCATGGGCCCGGTTCGCCTGGTACAGGGTGGCGGGAGTTATTTCGAGTCTTTGGCGAAAGCCCAAGCGCTGGCAGACGAGGCCGAACACAAGTTGGCGCTGCAGTCGGTGCGCGCAAGCCAGGTGGAGCAACTCAGCCAGGAAAACCAAAGGCTGCGCCAACTGCTGTCACTGCGCGAGCAACTGGCTGTGAAAAGCCAGGCGGCCGAGGTGCTGTACGACACGGCAGACGCCTACAGCCGCAAGGTCATCATCGACAAGGGGGCGACCCAGGGTGTAGAGGCGGGATCGCCGGTGATGGACGAGTCCGGCGTGTTGGGGCAAGTGACGCGTGTGTTTCCCATGGTCAGCGAGGTGACGCTGCTGATCGACAAAGACCAGGCCATCCCGGTGGTGAACGCGCGTACCGGTTTGCGCAGCGTCGCCTATGGTTACAGCGATGCGTCTAGCAGCGGGGTGCTGGAGCTGCGTTTCATGGCCGGCAACTCCGACGTGCAAGTGGGCGATATGTTGACCACCAGCGGCGCTGACGGGGTTTATCCAGGTGGTCTGCGTGTGGCGACGGTCGAGCGTATCGACCGGCGCGCCGACTCGGCGTTTGCGCGCATCTATTGCAAACCTATGGGGCAGATGTCTGGTGTCCGGCACGTGGTCGTGCTACAACCAACGGCTGTCAGCATGCCGGGGCCAGCGACCGAGGCCAAAGGGCCCGCCAAGCCAGCTTCCCCAGCCAAGGGCGTGAAGAAATGATGCCGATGTTGTTTGTGCCACGGGGTCAGCCATGATCATGCCGCAAGGCCAGCAGCTGTTGCTGCCGGCGAAACCCATCTTCATTGGCTCCAGCCTGCTTGTCGCACTGTTGCTGAACATGATTGGCAACATGGGGCTGTGGGGGCGTGCGCCCTGGGTGCCCGACTTTGTCGCCATGCTGCTGGTGTTCTGGGTGGTGCATCAGCCGCAACGTGTGGGGATCGGCACGGCCTTTGTTTACGGCCTGTGTATGGATGTGCACCAGTCGACGCTGCTGGGGCAACACGCATTGTCCTATGCCGTACTGACCTATCTGGCGATTGCCATCCACCGCCGCTTGTTGTGGTTCAGCGTGCCTTCTCAGGCATTGCAGGTGTTCCCCTTGTTCTTTGCTGCGCATTTCATCGAGGCTGCGTTGCGCATGCTCGGTGGTGGCAGTTTTCCCGGCTGGCAGGCGATTCTGGCGCCGGTGGTCGAGGCCGTGCTGTGGCCGGCCGTGAGTGTGTTGCTGCTGGCGCCACAGCGTAAAGCGCCGAACCCGGACGCGGACCGGCCGTTATGACCGAGATCAAGAACGTCGCGGCTGAACTCGGGCGTTTTCGTCAGCGCATCCTGGTGGCGAGCCTGGTGGTGGTGCTGGCGTTTTCGGGGGTGGTCGCGCGCCTGGTTTATCTGCAGATCGTGCGTTACCAAGACTTGCGCGATCAGGCCGAAAACAACCGTACGGCGATTGTGCCGGTGGTGCCCAACCGCGGCCTGATCCTGGACCGCAACGGCGTGGTGCTGGCCTCCAATTACTCGGCCTACACCCTTGAAATCACGCCTTCCAAGGTGGCGAACCTGGAAAACACCATCGACGAACTTTCACAGATCGTCGACATCCAGCCGCGCAACCGCAAGCGTTTCAAAAAGCTGATGGAAGACTCGCGCAACTTCGAGTCGCTGCCGATCCGTTCGCGATTGACCGATGACGAAGTGGCCCGCTTTGCCGCCCAGCGCTACCGCTTTCCTGGTGTGGAAGTGAAGGCGCGCTTGTTCCGCACCTATCCCTACGGTGAATTGGCCAGCCATGTGGTGGGTTACATCGGCCGCATCAACCGCGCCGAGAAGGAGCGGATCGACGATTCGGACGAAGCCGACAACTACCGTGGCACCGAATACATCGGCAAACTCGGCATAGAGCAGAGCTACGAGTCGCAATTGCATGGCACGGCGGGCGCTGAGGAAATGGAAACCTCGGCCGGTGGCCGGGCCGTGCGCAAGCTCGCCAGCAATCCCGCCACGCCGGGTAAATCGGTGATGCTGTCGCTAGACATCAAGCTGCAGAAACTGGTGGAAGACCTGTATGGCGACCGGCGCGGCGCACTGGTGGCCATCAACCCCAAGAACGGTGAGGTACTGGCCTTTGTCAGCAAGCCAACCTTTGACCCCAACCTGTTTGTGGATGGAATCGATGTCGAAAACTGGGCGGCGTTGAACGAATCCATCGACAAACCCTTGCTCAATCGCGCACTGCGTGGCACTTACCCGCCAGGCTCTACCTACAAACCTTTCATGGCCCTGGGGGCGCTGGAAACCGGCAAACGCGCGGCCGGCACCATCATCCAGGACAACGCTTCCTGGACCTTTGGCGGACACACCTTTCGCAGCCACGGCGACATTGCACTCGGCGCGGTGGACATGCGCCGCGCCATTGTGTTGTCGAGCAATGTGTACTTCTATTCACTGGCGAATGACATGGGCGTGGACACCATCTACGACTTCATGAAACCCTTGGGTTTTGGCCAGATCACCGGGATCGACGTCAACGGCGAGGTGCGTGGTGTGCTGCCCAGCACCGAGTGGAAGCGCAAGACCTATAAACGCGCCGAACAGAAGAAGTGGTACGCCGGCGAAACCATTTCCCTGGGCATTGGCCAGGGCTACAACAACTTCACCATGCTGCAGTTGGCCTCGGCCACAGCCACCTTGGTGAACAACGGTGTGCAATACAAACCGCATCTGGGCTTGTCGCTGATCGATCCGATCACCCATGCGCGCGAGCCGGTGAGCAAGAACGCCCCGATCGACCTTGGCTACAAGCCGCAGAATGTCGACATCGTGCGTCGTGCCTTGGTGGGTGTGACACAGGAAGGCACCTCCACCAAGGTGTTTGCCGGTGCGCAGTACCTGTCGGGCGGTAAGACCGGGACCGCCCAAGCGGTGACCATAGGCGCGAAAGAGAAATACAACAGCGCCCGGATGGAGGAACGCCAACGTGACCACGGCGTTTACATGGCCTATGCACCGGCTGAAGATCCGCAGATCGCGCTGGCCTTGATCGTGGAAAACGCCGGTTGGGGTGCGGGTGTGGCCGCACCGATTGCGCGGCGGGTATTTGACTATTGGCTCAAAGGCATTTACCCCAGCGAGGAAGACATCGCCAATGTGCGCAAGGGGCAGGGCGCAGCGCCCATAGGCACGCCCCGCCTGGCCAGCGACATCAGTCTTTCCGCTCCCTGATGGCGGCTGCGCCGCCTGACGCGGGCGTGGCGGGCGTGGTTTTTGCGGTTTTTTCCAGAGCGCTGGTTTCAAAGTTGCGAACAAACTTGCGCGATTGCTTGTTATCGTTAACAATTGCCTTCTTTGGTTTCACGCATTAATTCTGAATCTGGGCGATCCATGTCATCACAAGTTTTCTCCTCCACTCCCGTGATCACCGAGCTGCGCGTCATTCCCGTTGCGGGCCAGGATGCGATGCTCATGAACCTCAGCGGTGCACATGCGCCGTACTTCACGCGCAATTTGCTGCTGCTCAAAGACAGTGCCGGCCGCGTTGGTGTGGGTGAAGTGCCCGGTGGCGAAAACATTCGCAAGACCCTGGAAAACGCCCGCGACCTGGTCGTCGGCGAATCGATTGGCCGCTACCAACAACTGCTGAACAAGGCGCGTCAGGCGTTTTCCGGTCTGGACGTGGGTGGCCGTGGCAACCAAACCTTTGATTTGCGTATTGCCGTGCACGCCGTGACCGCACTGGAGGCTGCGTTGCTCGACCTCTTGGGCCAACACCTTGGCGTGCCGGTGGCGCAGTTGCTGGGCGAAGGTCAGCAACGCGACGAAGTCGAAATGCTAGGCTACTTGTTCTACATCGGCGACCGCAACGCCACCAAGCTGCCTTACCGCACCGAGCCCGATGGCGACAACGAGTGGTTCCGTCTGCGCAACGAGAAAGCCATGGACGCCGACAGTGTTGTGCGCCTGGCCGAAGCCGCACATGCACGCTACGGTTTTAATGACTTCAAACTCAAGGGTGGCGTGTTGTCGGGTGACGAAGAAGTCGAAGCCATTCGTGCGCTGCATGCACGTTTCCCGGAAGCACGTGTGACGCTAGACCCGAACGGCGGCTGGCTGCTCAAAGACGCCATCCGCCTGTGCCGCGACCTGCATGGTGTGCTGGCCTATGCCGAAGACCCCTGCGGTGCCGAGGACGGCTTCAGCGGCCGCGAAGTCATGGCCGAGTTCCGCAAGGCCACCGGCTTGCCCACCGCCACCAATATGGTGGCCACCGATTGGCGCCAGATGGGCCACGCGATTCAAACGCATGCCGTCGATATTCCATTGGCCGACCCGCATTTCTGGACCATGCAAGGCTCGGTGCGCGTGGCGCAGATGTGCCACGAATGGGGCCTCACCTGGGGTTCGCATTCGAACAACCACTTCGACGTGTCCCTGGCCATGTTCACCCACGTGGCGGCTGCCGCACCGGGCCAGATCACCGCCATCGACACCCACTGGATCTGGCAAGACGGCCAGTACCTCACGCAAGAACCCCTGCAAATTGTCGGCGGCAAAGTAAAGGTGCCTACCAAGCCGGGCCTGGGCGTGGAGCTGGACATGGATTCCGTGGAGCGCGCCCACCGTCTGTACCTCGACCATGGTCTGGGTGCGCGCGACGACGCCATCGCCATGCAGTATCTGATTCCGGGCTGGAAGTTTGACGCCAAGCGCCCGTGCATGGTGCGCTAAGCCAAACCAGGTGCTCAGCGCAAGAAGGCGTCGTAACCCGTCTTCAAAATCAGCGCTGACACCACCACAATGAAAAACTTGCGCACAAAGCCTGCGCCATGTTGCATGGCCAGGCGGGTGCCGATCAGGCTGCCCACGACGTTGGCCACTGCCATCACCACCACAAAGTGCCACCAGATGTGGCCCTTTGCTGTGAACAGGATCAGCGCCGCCAGGTTGGTGGCCACGTTCAGCAGCTTGGCCGCCGCCGAAGCGTGCAGAAAATCGTAGCCCAGCCAGCGCACGAACAAAAATACAAAAAAACTGCCGGTGCCCGGCCCAAAAAAGCCGTCGTACACGCCAATCGTCAGCCCGATGATGCTGGCCACCCAGATCTCTTGCGGTCCGTTGAAACGCGGCGCGTGCACGCGGCCCAGTTCCTTCTTGGCCAGGGTGTAGGCCAGCACTGCCACCAGCACCAGGGGCAGCAGCTTGCGCAGAAAGTCGGGCGACATCACCGTCACCATCCAGGCGCCGGTCATCGACCCAGTGAACCCGGCGCCTGCGGCCGGCAGCAGCGTTTTCCAGCGCATTTCCACACGTTGGCTGAAGCGCCAGGTGGCAAAAGCCGTGCCCCAAATTGATGCACCTTTGTTCACGCCGAGCAGGGTGGCCGGGTGCGCAGAGGGGAAGGTGGCAAACAGCGCAGGGACCAAAACAAGGCCGCCGCCGCCGACGATGGCGTCTACAAAACCCGCCAGCAAGGACGCTAGGGAAACAACAAACAAATCCATGACCGAACGGCGCTAAGGCAAAAACGAAGGAGACAAAGGGGGGAATGTGAGGCCAGACGGGCGTTTGGGCGCCGTGGGCAAATAAAAAAGCGCCGACGATGCGGCGCTTTGTGAATACATCTCGTGCGGATGTTAGCTGAATATTTTTGGTCGTGTGGCTAGGTTTGTCTCCTCGGCCCCTCGTGCTTATCAGCGGCTTTGTAGGCCCCTGTAAGCGAGTGACGAGACTTTATCCGGCGCACATATTCAGTGCATTGGGGGTTTCCCTCCCATTTGGGCCATCCGTGCGGTGCGAATGGCGGCGCTTGGGTTCGGATTCGATTTCGTTTGGGCGCGAATGCTGTGTTTTGCCTGCATGCAGGCAGGCGTTGTTCGCGACCGACACCTTGGAGCCCAATTTTTATATTCATTGGCATACTGATCAACTTCGCCCAGGGAGATGGTCTGATCGTGCATCCAACGTCTTTGCTTCGCCGTCGCGGTTTTACCGTGTTGGAGTTGTTGGTTGTGGTGGCCATCGCGGCCGTGCTGGTGGCTTTGGCGGTGCCCAGCTACCTGCGTTATGTAGAGCGGGCGCAACTGGCGCAACTGCTGCTGCAGGTGGACCAGATTTCCACCGCAGTGCAAATTGAAGATGCCTCTGGCCGCCGTGCCTTGCAGCGCGGGGCGTTGCCCGGAAAAGCGCCTCCGCGCTTGCAGGTGGTGCCTGATGCTGCTTTCAACGAGCCTGGCGGTTTACGCTTGCTGTTGATCCGCGCACCCGCCGGTTTTTTCGCTTCCTCGCCCAATGAGGCGCGTTATGGGCTGATTGCCGACCTCACCGGCAACGCCAGCGCTGAACGCCTGGCAGAACTGCGCCAAGCCCTGCCTTTCGACGCAGGGGACAAAATTTGGCTCACCGCTGACAAATTGGCCTTCCCGCTGGTGAACCGTGCGGCCGCGGGTGCAGTGGTGCCGCCCACGGGCGGCGGTGACTGGGAAGATGGGAGCACACCGGGATCCAACAACACCTGGACCTGCGCCGCTACCTTGTCGGTATATGGCACGGACGGCAAGTTGCTGACGGGCGTGAACGCGGGCATACATGTGAAAGTGATTCTGGACGTGACCACTTGGGACGGCCAGAAAACCCAACGCAGTTGGGATGATCTGGGCAATTTGACCGACGGCAAGACGTCGTTCAAGGTCGACGGCCTGAGTGCGAATGCCAGCCGCGGCGAGCTTGTCACCGGCTGCCGCTTTGAGGTCACGGGCATTTCCTACTACTGGCCGACCGATCCACCCATCAAGTGGAATGGCAAGCTAACCTCCATTCAGATTGCCATGCCTGCGGCTGTACGTGCCGGCACGCCTGCACCAGCGGCAACAACGGCTTCGTCCACCCCATCGGCGGCAAAGCGATGAGTACCCCCACCCCTCCTCACACTGAACCAGCAGCGCCCGGCTCCGAGCTACGCGAGGCGCCCAACTGGGAGCAACTGGTGCAACGCGCTTCCCGAGAGGAAGAAACAAGCGAGGCGCGCGCAGCACAACTTCAGCCCAGATCGATGGCGCTCGACGAGGTAAGGCGGGCCCCTTGGCGGCAGGTGGCCACCTTGCTTTTACTGGTGGGCTTGCTGTGCAGCGCGTTGTGGTGGTTGCTGCCACCGTCGCCTCCCAGTCCTGCCGACCTGGACCGTGGTCGCCGCGCCATGCTGGAGTTGCTGGCCGCCAATCTGGCCGACCACGTGCAGGTCAACGGCGATTATCCAGAAGACCTGCAAACCGTCATGCCGCTGGATGTGGGTGTGACCTACCTGCGGGTGCGCGGCGGTTACCAGCTTTCCGTGAATCTCAGCGATGGTCGACGCTTGACAGTTAAGAACCCATGATGCTCACCACCCCCTCCGTCGTCCTTCATCCCGTGATGGACTCCACGTGGCTGGCCCAGGTGCTCGACAAAATGCAACCAGGGCTGGCCAAGACGCTACCGGTCTTGCCTGCCGAGCTGGAGCCGGCCTGGGCGTTGGCTGCGGCGTCCAGCGGCTTGACGCCATGGGCGTTGGCGCGTGAAGTGGCGCGTCAGTATGGGCTGCGCATTGAGTCGCTTCCGGCCAGTTTGCCTGCGGAGGCCGCCACTTGGCTCAACACCAGCGTGGCGCGCGAGCACGACGCTGTGGTATTGCGCCATCTCGACGGTTACCTGGTGGTGGCCGTGTCCAACCCTGCGCAACCCGATCTATACGAAGACCTGCGTTTTGCCTGCGGCATCCCGATTGAATTGGTGGTGGCGCCGCCGGCAGACATCCGTGCCCTGCGCGAAACCTTGGGCCCGGATGTGGCGGACGAAGCCGATGCGGCCGATACCGGCGCGGTGCGCACACGCGTGGGTGAGATCAGTGTGGAAGACCAAGTGGCCGACGTGGCCGTGGTGCGGCTGTCCAACCTGATGTTGCGCCAGGCGATTGAGCGCGGCGCCAGCGACGTACATGTGCAACCGGTCTCGGGCGGTGGCTTGGTGCGCATGCGCATAGATGGCCAGTTGCGCAAAGTCGGGCGTCTGCCGCTGCCGGTGATGATGCGGCTGATCACCCGCGTGAAGGCCGTGGCGGGCATGGATCCCACCGACCGCACCTGTGCACAGGACGGCCATATACGCGCCGTGCTGGGCAAGCGCCGCCTAGACTTGCGTATTGCCACCTTGCCCGTGGCCGGTGGCGAAAAGCTGGTGGTACGCCTGTTGGGCGGCCACAGTGTGGTGCGCATGGCGGATTTGGGCTTGCCCGAAGGTGAGCGGCAGCAACTTCAGGGGCTCATCAACTCCAGCATGGGCGTGGTGTTGGTGGCGGGGCCTACAGGGTCGGGCAAAACCACCACGCTCTACAGCGTGCTGGCCGAGAAAAACACCACCGAGGTCAACATCGTCACCGTGGAAGACCCGGTAGAGATCCGCATGCCACGCCTGGCGCAAACCGAAGTGAATCCAAAGGCTGGTTTGAGCTTTGCCAGCGCCTTGCGTTCTGTGGTGCGGCAAGACCCGGACATCATCCTCATAGGCGAAATCCGCGACCGCGAAACCGCCGGCATTGCGATGCAGGCGGCCATCACAGGCCACCTGGTGTTTGCTTCTGTACATGCCAACGATGCCGTGAGTGTGCTGCCGCGTCTGACGGACCTAGGCGTGGCCAAAGACCTGGCTGCAGAGGCTGTGCGCGGCATTGTCTCGCAGCGGCTGGTGCGGGCCTTATGCCATCAGTGCACCCAGCCCGCGCAGGCCTTGTTTACTCCGGCTGAAGCCTGGCTGCATGCCCATGCCGGGCTCGAGGGCAGCCTGCGTGCCGTGGGCTGCACGGTTTGTGGCGGCACCGGCTACCGTGGGCGCCGCGCCATCATGCAGGTGCTCACGAATAGCGCCGGCATTGCGCGTTTGCTGGCCCAAGGTGCACCGCTGAGCGATGTACGTGCACTGGCACGCAAGGAAGGCATGCGCTTCCTGTCTGAAAGTGCCTTGGACCGTGTGCGCCGGGGTTTTACTACCGTGGACGAAGTGTTGCGCGTGATGGGCGCCGACTTCTGGCGCGAAATTGGCGAGGCAGTGGGTGTGCAACCGCCTGATGAGCTGATTAAAGCCGTGGCCCTGGGCCAGGACGTGGAAGACCGGGGTGCCATCTTGCTGGTGGCCAAAGACGCCGAATGGCGCAACACCTTGACGGATTGGCTCAAGCAACTTGCGTGGCGCATCCAGGTGGTGAACAACGAGCAGGACGTGTGGGATGCCATAGAACGCGACTCAGACTTCGCCCTGCTGGTGGTCGATACCGAGCAACTGGTAGAAGAGCGCGTGCGCTTGCTGCTGACGGTACGCGACTCGCTGGCTGGGGCCGCATTGCCCATGCTTGCATTTGAGAGCGGCGACAACGCGGCACTAGATCAGTACATTGGCGCACAAGAGCACACGCGCATGGCACCGCGCCCGGCTTCGCTGGAGCAATTCAACGCCTTCATCAAGAACGCGTTGGCCTTTACCACCTGATAAGGGGCTTGTTCTGCGCCGCCTTAACCGGCGTCCTGCAAGATCCAGTGGGCCGCCTTCTCGGCAATCATCAGCACCGGTGCATTGGTGTTGCCGCTGGTGATGGTGGGCATCACGCCCGCATCCACCACGCGCAGGCCGCGCACCACGCCACCGCGCCCGTCGTAGACCTGCAAGCGCGTATTGACCACACCCATGGGGTCGCTGGCCGGTGCCATCTTGGTGGTGCCCACTGGGTGAAAAATCGTTGTGGCAATGTCGCCAGCCAACTTGGCCAGTTCCTCGTCCGTCTGGAACTGCACACCCGGTTTCCATTCTTCGGGCTGGTACTTCTGCAGTGCCGGTTGCGCGGCGATTTTGCGCGTCACGCGTAATGAGTCGGCGGCCACCTTGCGGTCTTCGGGCGTACTGAGGTAGTTGGGAGCGATCGCTGGCGCATCTTCAAACCGTGCGCTGCGAATATTCACCGTGCCGCGGCTGGTGGGGTTCAGGTTGCACACGCTGGCGGTGATGGCCGGGAAGCTGTGCAGCGGTTCGCCAAACGCATCCAGACTCAGCGGTTGCACGTGATATTCGATATTGGCATAGGGTTGGCTGGGGTCGCTGCGGGTGAAGGCACCGAGTTGTGATGGCGCCATGCTCATGGGGCCGGTGCGTTTAAAGGCGTACTCCAGGCCAATCTTGAGCTTGCCCCACGCAGTGCTGGAAATCTCGTTCAAGGTCAGCGCATCCTTGATCTTGAACACGGCCCGAATTTGCAAGTGGTCTTGCAGGTTGCTGCCCACGCCGGGCAGGTCCACCGTGGTTTCTATGCCATGCTGTTGCAGCAGGGCGCGCGGGCCAATGCCCGAGAGTTGCAGCAGTTGCGGCGAGCCCACGGCGCCTGCGCTCAAGATCACTTCGCGCGCCGCGTGTACCTTCACCATGTCTTTGCCGGTCCACACCGTGGCACCGGTGCATTGCTGGCTGCCATCGGGCAGCGTTTGCAAGTCCAGCTGGGTCACCTGGGCGTTCGCCCAGAGCTCAAAGTTGGGGCGGCCATAACAGGTGGGGCGCAAAAAGGCCTTGGGTGTGTTCCAGCGCCAGCCGTCTTTCTGGGTGACTTCAAAATAGCCCACGCCTTCGTTGTCGCCGCGGTTGAAGTCGTTGCTGGCGGGGATGCCGGCCTGCTGTGCCGCTTGGGCAAAGTCATCCAGCACGGGCCAATGCAGGCGCTGTTTTTCCACGCGCCATTCACCACCTGACTTGCGGCGGTCGAGTGCGCGCAGATATGGGTCAAGGCTCTGATGGGCACCGCGCAACAGCTCAGGCGTAGTGCCTTTGGCGCCGTGCAGTGCATCTGCGCCTTTGTGATAGTCCTCATGGATCTTGAAGTAGGGCAGAGCGTTATGCCACGACCAGGTGTTGTCTCCCGTGAGTTGCGCCCACTGGTCGTAGTCGCGCGCCTGACCGCGGGTGTAGATCATGCCGTTGATGCTGGAGCAACCGCCTAGTGTTTTGCCGCGCGGATAACGCAGGCTGCGCCCGTTCAGGCCGGCGTCGGGCTCGGTGTTGTAGAGCCAGTCGGTGCGCGGGTTGCCAATGCAGTAGAGGTAACCCACGGGGATGTGGATCCAGTGGTAATCATCTTTAGGACCGGCCTCGATCAGCAGCACCCGAAAGCGTGGGTCGGCGCTGAGCCGGTTGGCCAATAGGCAGCCAGCGGTGCCCCCACCGATGATGATGTAGTCAAAACTGTTGTCGCTCATTGAGCTTGTCTCCGCTGTTTTTCGGGACTGGTGTTTCCCAGTCTCCATGGCGCGCTGTTAACGCTGATGTGGCAGAGCGCAGGGCCGCCCCAAGCCGGCCACGCCTCCTCCCCGGGAGGAGGCGAATGACACGCCGCTGTGCGGCGTGCAAAGCCGGGAGGCCCAATTCATTACTTTGCGGTAGGCATTACAAACTCCGCGCCTTTCGCGATACTTTCAGGCCAGCGCTGCATGATGGATTTTTGTTTGGTGTAGAAGCGCACGCCTTCTTCGCCGTAGGCGTGCATGTCGCCAAACAAGCTTTTTTTCCAGCCGCCAAAGCCGTGCCAGGCCATGGGCACCGGAATCGGCACGTTGATGCCGACCATGCCGACCTGGATGTGCCGGCTGAATTCACGCGCCACATTGCCGTCGCGGGTGAAGCAGGAAACGCCGTTGCCAAACTCGTGTGCGTTGATCAGGTCGACCGCCGACTTGAGGTCGGCCACATGCACGCAGCTCAATACCGGGCCGAAAATTTCCTCTTTGTAGATGCGCATCTCGGGTGTCACGTGGTCGAACAGCGTGCCGCCCATCCAGAAACCGTTGTCGCAACCATTGCCTGCCTGGGCGCCGTTGAAACCACGTCCGTCCACCAGCAGCTTGGCGCCTTCTTCAACCCCGGTGGAAATGTAGCCGGTGATACGCTCGTGTGCGGCGCGTGTCACGATGGGGCCCATCTCGGCGGCCAGGTTCTCGCCGTTCAGTACCTTCAGCGTCTTGGTGCGTTCTATCAGCTTGGGCAGCAAACGCTCACCCACATCGCCCACCAACACGGCCACACTGATGGCCATGCAACGCTCGCCGGCCGAGCCATAACCCGCACCCACCAGTGCGTCCACGGCTTGATCGATATCCGCATCGGGCATCACCACCATGTGGTTCTTCGCGCCACCCAAGGCCTGCACACGTTTGCCGTGGCGCGCACCGGTTTCATAAATGTAGTTGGCGATTGGTGTCGAGCCGACAAAACTCACGGCCTTGACATCCGGGTGCACCAGCAGCGCATCGACCGCCACCTTGTCGCCTTGCACCACGTTGAACACGCCATCGGGCAGGCCGGCGCGCTGCAGCAGCGCGGCCATAAAAAGGGAGGGTGTGGGGTCGGTTGGGCTGGGCTTGAGCACAAAGGTGTTGCCGGCGGCAATCGCCACCGGGAACATCCACATCGGCACCATCACCGGGAAGTTGAAGGGTGTGATGCCGGCCACCACACCCAGCGGTTGGCGCAGGGTCCAATTGTCGATGCCGGTGCTGACCTGGTCGGTGAAGTCGCCCTTGAGCAGCTGTGGAATGCCGCAGGCAAATTCCACGATGTCTATGCCGCGCGAGACTTCGCCCTGGGCATCGGTGAACACCTTGCCGTGTTCGGCCGTGATCAGATGGGCGAGTTCGTCCTTGTGCTGGTTCAGCAGCTCCAGGAACTTGAACATCACCCGTGCGCGGCGAATCGGCGGCGTGTTGGCCCAGGCCGGAAAGGCCGCTTGCGCCGCAGCCACGGCCTTGCCGACTTCAGCCGTATCGGCCAGCGCAACGCGGCCGCTGACCGCGCCGGTGGCCGGGTTGTAGACGTCCTGGTAGCGTTCGGACGTGCCGGCAACCACCTGGCCGTTGAAGTAGTGGTCAATGCTGGAGATCTTGGATGTGCTCATGGTAGGGACAGGGTGAAATGACGATGAGGAATGAAGACAAAAGCGTGGCCGTCAGTCTAAAAATTTGAGCGCTCCTTGCCTATGCCACGGCGCTAAACTGTTTGTTCAATTAAATGAACAATAAAGTGACAACTATGATGGAGCCGCCAAACATTGAGAGCTTGTGGGCGCACCTGCGCTGGCTCATCGTATTGGCCGACCAAGGCAGCTACACCGGGGCGGCGACGCGGCTGGGTGTCAGCAAAGCTGCCATGAGCATGCATATCACCGAGCTGGAGCGCGCGGTGGGTGTGGCGCTGGTGCGGCGCACCACACGCAGCATGCGCCTGACCGAAGCCGGCCAGCGTTTGGTGGACGAAACGCGCGAGTCGTTCGAGCGCATCGCCCAAAGCTTCAACGGTGCACGTGACGTGGGGGGTGAGCCGCGTGGCCTGTTGCGGGTGACCGCGCCAGTGGCTTTTGGCCGCCAGCAACTGGTGCCACGGGTGTCGGCCTTTTTGCGCGAACACCCCTTCATCCGCATAGAAATGGAGCTTTCGGACCGCTTCAATTCGCTGGCCACAGAAGGCTTTGACCTGGCGATTCGCCACACGGCGGCACCGCCCGACACCCATGTCGCCTGGCCGCTGTGCAATGTCAGCTCCTTGCTGGTCGCCAGTCCGGAATATCTTGCCCGGCGCAGCACACCGCAGACGCCCGCCGAACTGTCCGCGCACGATTGTCTGCACTACCCCCGTGGAGCGGACTCCAAAGTCTGGTCGTTTGAACCCAAGGCGGGGCGTTTGAAGTCTGCAGGCCGCACCACCGTGCCGATTGCCGGACCCCTGGCGGCGAACAACAGCGAAGCCTTGCGCGACGCGGCCCTGGCGGGCCTGGGCATTGCGCTGGTGCCGGATTTCAGCGTGCAAACCGCGCTGGCGAGCGGCCAACTGGTGCAAGTGCTGCCGCAGTGGCGGCCAGTGCACGCATTTGCCGAAAAAATATTCGCCATTCGTCCCTATTCCCTGCACGTGCCGCGGGCCGTGTCGCTGTTTGTGCAGCATCTGCGAATAGGCTTGCAGGCAGGTTTTCGCGCTGCCCCGGACGAGGCGGCGGTGCGCAACACCGCCGGCAAAACACGCAGCTGAACCGGTGTTTCAGGGGTTCTGGCGCCGCAACAGTATGGCCTGCTTGTTGTCGCGGCTGCGGCGCGCATGCTCGCGCATCAGGCTGGCGGCCCGGCTGCCTTCGCGCCTGCCAAGGGCCCGCACAATGTCTTCGTGGTCTTCCTGTGCACGTGCAATCAGCGCAAACTCCAGCACCGGCAACGCGCCGTCCAGCCCCAGCGAGGCAGCTCCGGCCATCGGTGTCTTGCTGACCATTTCCAGCGCGTCGCTCAGCATTTGATTGCCTGCGGCCTCGACCAGGCAGGCATGAAAGCGCGCGTTCATCGCGATCCAGCCCGCGGCGTCCAGACGCAAACCGTCGGCGCGCGCGGCCTCCACCAACGCCCGCCCTTCGGTCAGACAGGCTTGCAAGGTGGCCAGCGGCTCGGCCGCAACACCTTTTTCGGCCAGGCGCTCAGCTGCCAAGCCTTCGAGTGCGCCGCGCACGTCGATAGCGTCGCTGATGGCCTCCATCGTGAATGCCCTGACGCGAAAGCCGCGTTTGGGCAGCCGTTCCAGCAAACCTTGTTTCTCCAGCTCACCCAGCGCAATACGCAGCGGGGTGCGCGAAACCTGCAATGTTGCCGCCCACTGCAGCTCCACCAGCCGCTCACCCGGCGCCAGTTGACCCGAGAAGATGCAGCGGCGCAAAGCCTGCGTGACGCGTTCGATTTGCGATGCCATAAAGATGCTTGAAAGGAGGTGAAAGTCTAAATTGCATGCATTTTCTTGAGGCGACTGAGTGCTTTTCTGAGTGTTATCCCTTAATTTTCAAAAAATACTTAGGGTGCTAATATTAATATTGCACGCAATTACAAAACAAATCTGCGTTCTCAGCAGATCCCCACGGAGACTTCACCATGCGCATCAGCCGCTTTTCTTCTTTTGTTCAGCCCCCAGCTAACCAGGCGCAAGCCGCTACTCAAAACACCCCGCGGCAAGGCCGTCGCCATCTGCTGGGCGCTGCAGTTTCCTGTGCCGTGGTGGCGCTGGCCTTGGGCTTGCCCACCAGCCCAGCCCAGGCACAGGGCGCGGCGGGCTATCCCAGCAAGCCGATACGTGTGATCGTGCCCTTCCCGCCGGGCGGCGGGGGTGACGTTTTGGCACGCCTGGTGTTGACGCGGGTGGGCCGCGAGTTGGGGCAGGCCATGGTGATCGAGAACATGGCGGGCGCGGGCGGCAACATCGGCACGCTGGCGGCGGCACGTTCTGCGCCTGACGGCTACACGCTGGCCTATGGCACGAATGGCACCCACGGCATCAACCAGACCTTGTACAAGAACCCGGGGTTTGATGCCGTGAAGGATTTCGAGCCCGTGAGCCAGTTCACGCGTATCGCGGCCATGGTAGTGGTACGGCCGGACTTTGCGGCCAAGACCATGCCGGAACTGCTGAGCCTGGTGCGCAAGAACCCGGGCAAGTACACCTTTGCCTCTGCCGGCAACGGCACAACCTCGCATCTGGCGGGCGAAATCCTCAAGTCCACCGCCGGGCTGCAGATGCTGCATGTGCCTTACCGTGGCGGCGCCCTGGCCATCACCGATGTGATCGGTGGGCAGGTCGACATGCTGATCGATGTGATGCCCAACACCGCGCCACAAGTGCGTGGTGGCAAGCTGCGTGGCCTGGCGGTGAGCACCGCGTCGCGCGTTGCGAGCATGCCCGATTTGCCGACGATTGCGGAATCCGGCGTGCCCGGTTTTGACGTCAGCGCCTGGGACGGTTTGTTTGTGCCCGCTGGCACGCCGGCGCCGATTGTGGCCACGCTGAACGAGGCGGTGCGCAAAGCCCTGGCCGACCCGGAGCTGAAAAAACAGCTGGCGGATCGTGGTGCTGAGGTCGCGCCCGGTTCACCCGCCGAGTTGGGCCAGTTTGTGAAGGCCGAGATCGCCCGCTGGGGGGCAGCGGTGAAGTCTTCCGGGGCTTCGACCGATTAAAAACCACCGACTTCAGATATTGGATCCGACGATGTTCTCCATGCCCCAACCCGCTATCGCCACCGCGCCAACCTATTCAACCGGCAACACCTGGCAGGGCCTGCCGCCGCCGGCTGACCCTGCGGTCACCGCCACCAAATACTTCTTCCAGGCGCTGGACAACTTTCAGCGTGTGTTCGCCATCCGCCCCGGCGACGAGGTGCTGTTTCTGGCCGACCCGCTGCTTGATCCGCGTGTGATCGACGCTGTGATCGGCCTGGCCAAGTCGCGCGGGGCCAGTGTGCGCATCTACATGGAGCCCAGCACACAGGTGACGGCCGTGCCCGAGACTGTGCATGCGCTGCTGGCCAAGGCGACGTTTGTGGTTTCCACCTGGTTTTGCTCCATCCTCGACCCGCTGTGCATACAGCTGCGCCGCCAAGGCCAACGCTGGGTCAAGATCACCTATTTCCGCAACCTGGACCTGCTGCACACCCCGCAGGCGCGTTTTCCGTTGGATCTGGTGGGCGAAATCATCCGCGCCACGGCCAGCCGCTACCCGCAGGGGCAGAACTTCGACCTGCGTTTCACCGACGAACGTGGCAGCGACTTCCGGATTGCGTTCACGCCCGAGATGCGCGACAACCAACTGGCCACCAACCGTTGGCGCGGGCAGATGACGGCCGAAGAAAACGGCTGCTACGTGCATTACCTGGCCACACACGGGCCCAACTTCTGGGACCACAACTCGGTGAAGAATGACTTCAGCGCCGTGGTGCCCATGTCCGGTGTGCTTTATCCGCAGTGGGCGGTGGGCTTTGCGCGACCTTTTGCCGAAAGGATTGGGGTGTTCTTCGAGGGCGACACGGTCAGCCGGGTCGAAGGCGAGTCAGACGAAGCGCGCATCCTGCGTGACATGCTGGTCGGCGGGCGCATGATAGAAGGCGGCGGCTGCGGCTTCAACCCCAAGGCACCGCGCCATACGGTGTACCCGGCAGGCTCCAATGCCCCCGGTGCCCTGCATTTTGGTATTGATCTGGCGCAGCCCAGCGACTACATCCGCCGCGTCATGCCCGACTGGGAGGAGCCGCCGGTGCACATGGACCTGGTCACGCTGGACAGCACGGTCACGGCAGGCGAAAACCTGCTGGTCGACAAAGGCTTTTTGTGTGCCTTGCGCGATCCCAGCGTTGTGGCCGCAGCCAAACGCTGGGGCGACCCGGTCGAGCTGCTGGAGG
>NZ_JBMOXA010000032.1:0-54210 GCF_049316285.1 Variovorax sp. HJSM1_2
CGCCGGAAGTGGCGGCGAGAATCACGCCGTCGTTGTCGTTCGGAAAGTGTTCGGCATAGTTGCGCCAGCTGTCGATGGCGTCTTCAAAGCTGCCCATCACCGCGAAACCCAGCGCCGTGACACGCGCCGGCACCCAATCGATCAGCATCCAGGCACTGGCTGCAGCACCGCGCACGGCGGGACTGGAATCCTGCTGGGCAAACGGGTTGTTGGCCTGCCAGTAGCGCGAGGCAAATTCGCTCAAGCGGTAGAACACCGCGCCCGCCGGCCCCAGCCCCACGGCGGCCAGCACCAGGGTCCAGCACAACACGCCAAACACGTGGCGATGGGCGGCCAGCACCGAATACTCGATCACGTGGCGCACGACTTCACTGCGCGGCAGCGCACTGCCATCGACCCGCTGCCATTGCGCCAGGAGCTGGCGGGCCTGGATTTCATCACCCGCTTCCAGTGCATCACGGATGCTGGTGAAGTGGTGGCTGAACTGGCGAAAACCGAGTGTAGCGTAGAGCACCACCACGTTCCAGATAATGGCGGCCGGCCAGCCCAGCGTCCACAGCAGGGCCCAGTGCATGCCCAGCACGGCTGCCGTGGGCACCAGCACCGCCAGTGACCACACCACCCAGCCATGTGCGGGGCGGCCAGCGTCGAAGTTGCGGGCCATGGTGCCGACCCATGCGCGCAGCGCCATGTGCACCGCGTTATCACGCGCCAAAGGGCGCACCTGTTCAATCAAAAGAGCAAAGAGAATGGCAAAGAAACTCATGCGTGCATCATAACGAGGCACTGCAGGGCAACACGTCGGATCAGGCGCCTATCAACGCCCTGCGGGCAGCATCAACGGCACGGACAGGAATCTGTAGAAGTTGCGCAACATTCCCGCCGTGGCACCCCAGACAAATCGCTCGTCCGCACCATCCTGGTAGGGCATGGAAAACCATTCGCGGCGTTCCGGGCCGGTTGGTGTTTGCCAATCAAAGGCGTGGCGCTGGTGGTGCGCCGGGTTCATCAAAAAGGCCAATGGCACTTCAAAAGCCGCCGCCACTTCATCCGGATTTGGCCGCAGCACAAAGCCGGGTCGCACCAGCGCCACCACGGGCGTGATGTGAAACGACGTGCCGGTCACGTACTCGGGCAGCGTGCCCAGCACTTCAATAAACCCGTCTTCCAGCCCCACCTCTTCCCAAGCTTCACGCTTGGCCGCATCGATGACGCTGGCGTCGTCGGCATCAACCTTGCCCCCCGGGAAGGCGATCTGGCCGGAGTGCGTCGACAGATGACTGGCACGCTCGGTCAGCAGCACCGTCACCCCACCCTGCTCCGGCGGGTGCGCCACGATAGGGATCAGCACCGCCGCCTGCATGGGCAGACGGTCGGCAAAGCGCTTTTCCAGCCACACCTCGGGCTGCCACACAGGCTTTGCCTGAAATCGCGCGCGCAACGCTGACGGCAAGAGTTGCTCGAGCGCAATCGCCGGCAAACCCGCGTCATTGCCCAGCAAGGGCGCATGGCGTGGATCGAAATTTGGCAGTTTCGACAACGGCGTGGACGCCGCTGGCAATGGTTTGTCGGATGGATTCAAGGCAACAGGCTCAGCGATGAAAACTCGGCACTGGCGAGCCAACGGGCACGGCTCCAGAAGCGCGCGCCCATGAAAAAAGCCGCCACATGCTTTCGCTGTGGCGGCTTGTTTTGCACGGCTTGCGAGTGCTTATGCTGCGGTGGTAACAGCAGCCACCTTGGCGGCGCGCTGTGGCAGCTTTTCCTTGATACGTGCCGAGCGGCCGCTACGGTCGCGCAGGTAGTACAGCTTGGCGCGGCGCACATCGCCACGACGCTTCACTTCGATGGCAGCGATCAATGGGCTGTAGGTTTGGAACGTACGTTCCACGCCTTCGCCGCTGGAGATCTTGCGCACGGTGAAACCGCTGTTCAGGCCACGGTTACGCTTGGCGATCACAACACCTTCGTAGGCTTGCAGACGCTTGCGGGCACCTTCAACCACCTTCACGCTCACGATGACGGTGTCACCGGGGGCGAATTCAGGAATGTCTTTGCCGAGGCGAGCAATTTCTTCTTGCTCAAGAGTTTGAATCAGGTTCATGAATTTCCTTCAATGATCGTGTCCGCGCTGTCGGGATGACACAAAGTTCTGTGGACTTGATTTGCTCCGTTGGTGCCAATCAAGTGACCAAAAAACGGCCGGGCAGAGGATCGAAAAGCCTTTGAGTATAACAGTTTAGACCGCCTCAAGGCAAACAATGTACTGAACCGCGCTACAGCTCGCGCAGGACCTTCTCATCCAGCTTGTCCAGCCGTCCCGCAGTGCGTGCTGCGGTTATCAAATCAGGGCGATGCTTGGCCGTGATGGCCAGGCGTTGATCACGGCGCCAACGCTCAATCTTCAGGTGGTGGCCGGACATCAACACATCCGGCACCGTACGCTCGGCCCATACTTCGGGGCGGGTGTAATGCGGACAGTCGAGCAGACCATCCAGCGCCGGGTTGAAGCTGTCGAGTTGATGGCTGCCCTCGTCGTTCAGCACACCAGGCTGCAGCCGGGCCACCGCATCCAGCAGCGCCATGGCCGCAATCTCGCCGCCGGACAATACAAAGTCACCCAGGCTGATTTGATGCGTTACGTGAGCGTCGACAAACCGCTGGTCCACACCCTCGTAACGGCCACATAAAAGCACGGCGCCAGCGCTGTCAGACCAGTGCGCGACGGCCGAATGGTTCAGCGCCGGGCCCAGCGGCGAAAACAGAACAACCGGCGCAGGCTCGGCATCCGCACGCTCTGCCCGAATTTTGTGCAAACACAAAGCCAGTGGCTCGGCCATCATCACCATGCCCGGGCCGCCGCCAAACGAGCGATCGTCGATACGGCGGTAATTGCCTTCGGCGAAATCGCGCGGATTCCACAAATGCACCTGCACCAGCCCGGATGTATAGGCGCGCCGGGTCACACCTGTTTCCAGGAATGGCGCAAACAGCTCAGGAAACAGGGTGATGACGTCAAATCGCATGGCCAGCCACGATCAAACCGAATAATCGGGCAACCAGTCGACGTTGATACGGCGCGCCGCCAACTCAACACCGTCGACAAAGTTGGCAACAAACGGGATCATGCATTCCAGCGTTTTCGGCTGACCTTTGTCGTCCACCCCTTGCGAGCGGATCACCAGCACGGTTTGCGGGCCGGTCGACATCAGTTCGGCCACCTGGCCCAGGTTCACACCTTCACGGTTCACCACGTCCAGGCCAATCAGGTCAACCCAGTAAAACTCGTCCGCCCCCACGCTAGGGAAGCTTTGGCGCGAAATGAAAATGCGCGCACCGCGCAGTGCTTCGGCGGCATTGCGATCGTCTACATCTTGGGCAGTGGCAACCACGGTGCCGGAGTGGTCCTTGGCTTCGCGCACCTTCATCAGCAAAGTGCCAGAAAACGTCTTGGCGCCCTTTTCTGCGGGCAGCAGGTACCACCGCTTGGACGAAAAAAGCGCTTCCGGGTCGGCGCTGTAGGGCAGCACCTTGAACCAGCCCTTGATGCCCCAGGCGTCGGCAATACGCCCCACTTCTATGGCGTCTTCAGGCAGCTCGGCCGCTTCCAAAATGAGATTCATAAGTTCCAATGAAAAAAAGCCCGCCGCCAATGGCGACGAGCTTTCAAGGTCTTGAAAAGGCCTTAAACGGCTGCGGGAGCAGCAGCCTTCTTAGCGGCTTGTTGAACCAGGCGTTCCACGGTGGGGGACGCTTGGGCGCCAACACCACGCCAGTAGGTCAAACGGTCTTGTTCAATACGGATGCTTTCTTCGCCACCGCGAGCCAATGGGTTGTAGAAACCCACGCGCTCGATGAAACGGCCATCGCGACGGGTACGCTTGTCAGTCACCACGATGTTGAAGAAGGGACGTGCCTTGGAACCGCCACGGGAGAGTCGAATAACGACCATGATTTATCCTTTGGGAGGACTGAATACAAATTCAGCCGACAATATCGGTCTTGAGAACCGACGTTTTATTCCAGCGTTGAGACACGCGACTGACCACCCGACCAGCGACACGCCGAAAAGCCCATCATTATACCTTTTTCTCCAGCAACAACCAAGACATGCCACTCATACGCCCTAGTCGAGAAGACGACGTCGCTGCCATCACGGCCATTTATGCCCATCACGTTCTCCACGGAACCGGCTCTTTTGAGACCACGCCGCCAGATACCCAGGCCATGGGCGAACGCCGCGCCGACGTTTTGTCCAAAGGGCTTCCTTACATCGTGGCCGAAGACCAGGGCCGTATCGTCGGCTTTGCCTACTGCAACTGGTTCAAGCCGCGCCCGGCCTACCGCTTCTCCGCCGAAGATTCTATTTATGTAGCAGCAGACCAAGGCGGCAAAGGCCTTGGCCGCCTGTTGCTGACAGAACTCGCGGCCCAGGCGGAACGCGCCGGGGTGCGCAAACTGATCGCCGTGATTGGCGACTCCGCCAATGCCGGCTCGATTGGTGTGCACCGCGCGGCAGGCTTCAAACAAGTGGGCGTTTTCGAGTCTTGCGGCTGGAAATTCGATCGCTGGCTGGACATCGTGCTGATGGAGAAATTCATAGGCGCGGGCAATACTACCGCCCCGGTTTAACACAGCAAGCCAACCCCGCATGAAAAACAAAACTCTGGCGGCCTGGCTGTCAATCCTGGGCCAACCACTGGGCTTGCAGCGCTTTTATCTGCATGGATTGGGTGACATCTGGGGCTGGCTCAGCCCCATTCCCACGGCACTCGGCGTCTACGGCGTGCGCCGCGCCCAAACCCTGGGCCTGGACGACCACCTGAGCTGGCTGCTGATTCCCCTGCTCGGGCTAATGGTCGCCATCGGAGCCCTTACGGCCATCGTCTATGGTTTGATGACACCCGAGAAGTGGAATGCGCGGTTCAACCCCGAGCTTGGCCCAGATGCGGCCAGCGGCCAAACCAATTGGCTCACAGTCGGCGCCCTGGCTTGCTCACTGTTGATAGGCGCGGGTGTGTTGATGGCCAGCCTGGCCTTCAGCTTTCAACGCTACTTTGAGTATCAGATAGAAGAAGCGCAAAAGATCAGCCAGCCAGATTCTTGATTCTGGCTGGCACGCCGTCATCAAAAGATTTGCAGGCTGATCCAGTAACCAATCGCTGCCACAAAGGCGGATGCCGGGATCGTCAGTATCCAGGCCCAGACGATATTGCCCGCTACCCCCCAACGCACAGCACTGGCACGCTGGGTCGAGCCCACACCCACAATAGCGCCGGTGATGGTGTGTGTGGTCGATACCGGAATACCCAGCACCGTCGCCAGGAACAAGGTGATGGCGCCACCGGTCTCGGCACAAAAACCACCCACCGGCTTGAGCTTGGTGATCTTCTGCCCCATGGTGCGCACAATGCGCCAGCCACCAAACATGGTGCCACCGGCGATGGCCGCATAACACGAGACAATCGTCCAGGTGGGCGGCGCCGCATCAGAGGACGAGGCGTAACCCGTGGCGATCAACAACATCCAGATGATGCCTATGGTTTTTTGGGCGTCGTTGCCGCCGTGGCCCAGGCTGTAAGCACCCGCAGACACCAGTTGCAGCCGACGGAACCAACGGTCCACCCTGGACGGCGTGGAGCGCCGGCAGATCCAGGCCACCAGGACCATCATCAGTGAACCAAGCAAAAAGCCCAGCACTGGCGACACAAAAATGAACAACACGGTACGCCATATACCCGAGGCCACCAGCGCACCCGTACCCGCCTTGGAGATCACGGCGCCCACGATGCCACCGATCAGCGCGTGGGATGAACTGCTGGGAATGCCGTAGTACCAGGTGATCAGGTTCCAGGTGATGGCACCCGTCAACGCGCCGAACACCACATGAATGTCAATCACGTTGGCATCGGCAATGCCCTTGCCCACCGTGGCCGCCACACTCAGATGGAAAACGAATAGCGCCAGCAAGTTAAAGAAAGCGGCAAACACCACGGCCTGCCCAGGGCGCAGCACACCGGTAGAAACCACGGTTGCGATGGAGTTCGCCGCATCATGAAACCCGTTCATGAAATCGAACACCAGCGCCAACACGACCAACAAAATCACGGCCCACAGGGCCACTTGCGCGGTTGCCATACCCTAGCCCCGCGTGATCAGGAGTTTTCGAGGACGATGCCCTCGATCAGGTTCGCCACGTCTTCACACTTGTCGGTGATGGTCTCCAACAGTTCATAGATCGCCTTGAGCTTGATCAATTCACGCACATCGGGTTGCTCACGGAACAACTTGCTCATGGCCGCACGCATCACACGGTCAGCATCCGACTCAAGGCGGTCAATCTCCTCACAGGTCTTCAGCGCAGCCTCGGCCGTGGCCGGGTCGGCAATGCGCTCCAGCATGTAGATGGCGTCCTTCAGACGCTCGCAGCACTTCACACTCAACTCGGTGAGGCGCACCATTTCGTCGGTCATATGGTGCACGTCGTACAGCGCCATGGTCTCGGCCGAATCCTGGATCAGATCGGCCACATCGTCCATGGTGTTGATCAGCGAGTGGATTTGCTCGCGATCGATAGGTGTGATGAAGGTCTTGTGCAAGGCACGGTTGACTTCGTGCGTGATGCGGTCCGCAGCCCCCTCGGCCCGGTCGACTTCGGCGTTGTACTTGGCCCGCGCATCCAGATCCGCATAGTTCCCCACCAGCTTGGCAAACGCATGCGCCGCCTCGACGATACGGTCGGCGTGCTGATTGAACATTTCGAAAAAATTGCCTTCGCGCGGCAACAACTTGCCAAAAAACATGGCGTAACTCCTCAGGATGGGGGATGAACGCCAGAATGTGACGTTTACATGACAAACCCCGGAAGTTTAACCGGCGGCAATTTACCCGTCGGCGCACCCCAAAAGCCCAGCGTTAGGCGACAACGATCAAAACGTTGGTTTTTTGCGACTCAAGGCCACGGCATCCCCGGCCGACGATGCCGCACATTCATTACAAGATGTACGAAGCAAGTTGGTCCATGGATCGCCTTTTTTGCGCTCAACCCCTCTTGGATCACCGCGAAATGGCCAGCCCCACCCGGTACGGTTCCTGCAAGCGCAACAAAGCTCTCTAATTGTGTCGGTCATCTGGCACCAATTTGAACGAATTGGCGCTTCATGTTGGGCATAACCGTCGAGTCGTTGCGTTCACTTACTAAAAAAACCCGCCCAAGTAAGTGCGCGTCATCAATTGATTGCAACATACAAGGGTAACTACTCACCGATATTCACAACTATTTAACGCTTCCGAGAAGCGGAGATCTTGACTTCCCCAAGACAACGATCCGCTTCGACGAACACAGCAAGATAAAACCTAAAAGCCTATATGTCATTTCTGACCAGCTTCTCAGAGGACGATCAGAGTCACTTCTTCCAAGTGGCGGGACAGGTGCCGGACATCCACTCACACTTTGACCTCTTCATGTGGCTAGGTGGTGGCTTGCAGCGCTTTCTTCCGCATGACATTCTGGTCGCGGCCTGGGGCGATTTTCAAAGCGGTGCATTACACATCGACATTGTTTCGCCGCTGACGGGCATACGCACAGACGACATCAACGTGCGTGCTGCAGCGCCTTTGATGAGCGACATGTTCAAGCGCTGGCAAACCGGACAAAAAGTCCCGTATGCCATACAGGTCGGAAGCAAAGGGTTTGATCTCCCCGAAGGATATGCAGGCTCGCCTCTGGGCAGAGCTCTGCAACAGATGCAGGCGAGTGTGGTGCACGGCATTACCGACCATCGCGGCCAATACGATTGCATCTACGCCATTTTCAGCAAACAACCGCTGCCGCCCAGTAGTCGTTATGCGCTCGGTGTCCTCTTGCCCTACATTGACAACGCATTGCGCCAGGTGATGCATACCCCGGCAGACATCCCTGACAGTCAGCCGGCGGCACTCGCCGCCAGCGCGGCCGCACGCTCAGGTGTTGCACCGATGTCGGAACGAGAGCGCCAGATCATGCGCTGGGTGCGTCAAGGCAAAACCAACGGTGAAATTGGCACGATTCTTGAGATTAGTGCCTTCACTGTGAAGAACCACATGCAGCGGATCTTCAAGAAGCTGGATGTCTACAACCGGGCCCAGGCCGTTTCCAGATTCAAGGACAGCACACTCAATGGATAGCCAAACTTTGCAAAGCGCCGGTTCGCCTCTGGAAATGAACCGAACCGGAGCTGGAAGCGTCGGCAGAGACACGTTGCTGAGCATGATAGAGTCGTTAATCGACCCGGGCATGCTGGTGCTCTCTTTGTGGGCAGTGGCAATTTTTTATGAAAAAACGGTGCCGCCTGCGTACTTGATCCTGTCCGTCATTGTCTTCGCAATGACTTTCCCAGGTACTTCGCATCTCCAGTCATCTTTCACCAAGCTGGTCGGCCAAACGCTCATCAACTGGATAGTAGTGGCTGCACTGGTGTTGGTCACGGGCATCGTCACCCGCTACATCAACGAGTTTTCAACCAATGCTGTGCTCGCCTGGCTGTGGGTCGCGCCGGCCTCACAAATCGCCGCACACCGCGCATTGCGCCTAGCGGCACCGGCTGTGATTGCACTGCAAGGTCCGCCACGCCGTGCGGTGATTGTGGGCATGAATACCCAAGGCATTGCCTTGGCACGGCGAATTCGTGAAACACCCTATTCTCGAATCGAACTCACCGGTTTTTTTGACGACCGCGAACTGCACCGGCTCAACGCACCACCTGGCTTTGCGCTCATAGACAAACTCAAAGCCCTGCCCGCCTTTGCCAAAGAACACGGCATTCAGCAAATCTACTTGTCGCTGCCAATGGCCTCGCAGCCACGCATCCTGCAGGTGCTCGACGACCTCAAAGACACCACCGCCTCGATCTATTTCGTGCCCGACATGTTTGTCACCGACCTGATACAGGGTCGCAGCGGCTCGGTCTGCGGCATGCCGGTAATTGCTGTTTGCGAGACCCCGTTCCGCGGCACCAATGGCGCGGCCAAACGCCTGAGCGACATCGTCCTGTCGTCGCTGATTCTGCTGCTGGTGTCGCCGGTGCTGCTGGCAGTGGCGGCCGCCATCAAGTTCACCTCGCCCGGCCCCGTCATCTTCAAGCAGCGCCGCTACGGGCTCGATGGCAAAGAAATCCTGGTCTACAAGTTCCGCTCCATGACCGTGACCGAAGACGGTAAGAGCACCTACACCCAAGTCACCCGCAATGATGCACGTGTGACCCGCGTTGGGGCGTTCATACGCAAAACATCGCTAGACGAACTGCCGCAGTTCATCAACGTGCTCGAAGGCAAGATGAGCATTGTGGGCCCACGCCCGCATGCCATCGCCGTGAACGAGCAGTACCGCAAACTCATTTCGGGCTACATGGTGCGCCACAAGGTCAAACCCGGCATCACCGGCTGGGCCCAAGTCAACGGCTACCGTGGTGGCGACGATCTGGTCCACATGCGCCACCGCATCGAGTACGACCTGGACTACCTGCGCAACTGGACGTTGCGCCTGGACCTCTACATTATTTTCCGCACCGTGAAAGTGGTGTTCAACGACAGCAAGGCGTTTTGATGCAGTGTGCAGACGAAGTGTTTGATACGGAACGCAGTGCCTCATCACTAGAGGCCATGTCCGCTTGCACGCTGGTGCCATCGATTGCGTCATAAGCGCATGCGTTCGCGGCTGGTTTTAGGCCCCCTGGCCACAGCTCTTTTGCCATTGCTGCATGTTTCCATGGCCCGGGCTGATGCGGAAGACACGCTGAATCTCACGGCCAGGTACTCGGTGCGAACCGATAGCAATGTGTTTCGCCTGTCCTCGGCGGCGATCCAATCTGGCACGCCGGGTAACCAACTCGAAAGCGAAAGAATCGATACCGGGTCTGTTCTGATGTCCATAGACAAAAGTTACTCCTTGCAGCGCTTTCGCCTCAATGGAAGTCTTGTGGACTACCAATACAAGACCTACAGCTATTTGAGCTTCAACGCGGTGAACTACGCTGCCATTTGGGACTGGAGCGCCACCCCCTGGCTGCACGGCAAACTGTCGACCACCCAAGAACAAGGGCTGAACAACTTCGCCGACTACCGCGACTCACGAGAGCGCAACGTCCGCACCACCAAGACCACGTTATTCGATGCAGAAGGCAACCTGGGCGCGGCTTGGCGCCTGCTGGCCGGGGTAGAACAATCCAGCCGCAGCAACGAACTGCCCGTGGCGCAAGAGGGCGACGACCGGGCACACAATTACTCACTCGGACTTCGCTACATTTACCCCTCGGGCAGCACGTTCAGCTACCGCATGCGCAATGCAGAAGGCGACTACTTGAACCGCGTGCAAACCATTCAATCGGTGCTGCCGCGCCATTACGACGAGCGTTTGCATGAGCTCCGCGCCTCGTTGCCGCTGACCGGCAAGTCCAGTTTGCAAGCGCGACTAGCGCACATCGAGCGCACGCATCCGCTGCTAAGCGTTCGAAACTACAGTGGCCCGGTTGGCGACATCACGTTCAACTGGGCGCCCACCGGAAAACTGAACATTGCCACGACGCTGGGCCGCAGCATCGCCCCGTACCAAACCGACACCAGCAGCTACGTCAACCGGGACAACTTCAGCCTGACGCCATCTTGGCAACTCACGGCCCACACCAGTCTGCGGGCCACGTACACCAGAAGCAATGAAAAGTTCGGCGGTGCCCTGCCCGGCCGCGCGCCCGCCTTCGAACGGCACGACAAGCTGGACGCCATACAGCTCGGCCTGGATTGGCGTCCTCGGCCTACCATGGCGCTGAGTCTGTCCTTGCAAAATATCAACAACCAGAGCAACACCACTGGGTACGACTACAAAGCCCACGGCGCAACAGTCTCAGGTCAGATCACGTTTTGACTGTTCACCAGCACACCCTGTCACCCTTAGCCCACTACGGACATCCAACGCGTATGCCATTCACTAATCCATCCCGTTTTCTGGTTGCCATCTTCTTCGTGCTTTCACTGCTGATGGCCAAAGCAGCCACGGCACAGGACTACCAGCTCTCCCTGGGCGACACCATCCGCGTGCAGGTGTTTCAAAACCCAGACCTCACGGTCGAGACCCGCATTGCTGAAAACGGCATCGTCACCTACCCGTTGGTCGGTACCATTGCGCTGGGTGGTCTGAGCATTCCGGCAGCCGAGAAAAAACTGGCTGATGCACTGCGTACCGGAGGCTTTCTCAAACAGCCCCAGGTCAACATCACGCTACTGCAAGTACGCGGCAGCCAGTTCTCGGTGCTGGGGCAGGTCAATCGCCCAGGCCGCTTTGCGCTCGACACGGCCAAGCTTCGCGTCAGCGACGCCCTGGCGCTGGCTGGTGGCGCCACCGGCAGCGGCGACGACACCGTCATCTTGAGCGGCGTGCGCGACGGCAACCCCTTCCGCAAAACCATTGACATCCCAGCCTTGTTTCTGGACGCCAACTCGACAGAAGACGTTCCGGTCGCCCCAGGAGACACGCTATATGTGCACCGCGCCCCCGTCTTCTATATCTATGGTGAAGCACAACGTAACGGCCCGTACCGGATTGAGCGGGGCATGACCGTCATGCAAGGCCTTGCCACCGGCGGAGGTACGACCAACCGCGGCACCGAATCACGCCTACAGCTCTATCGCAAGGATGCCAAGGGGGTGACTCAGAAATTCAGCCCCGAACTGACAGAGCCACTGCAGCCGAACGACGTGATCTACGTGCGCGAAAGCTTGTTCTAAAAGTAAAGGGCGGCCACAGCGGCCGCCCTTTTTGCCCAGTCTTAAGTCGCCAACGAGGCACCAGCCCTGCCGGCACTCAAACCCCTCACGCAGCGACATTCAAAGCCCGATCCACACAAGCAACACAGGCGCTCGTGTGCAGATGGCAAGCTGCGCAGCGCCTGTTTCAGCGTCTACAGAAAAGGCCGGTTACTGGCTCTTTTTCTTGCGCGCCAGCGCCATGCGCACCATGCCCAGCAACTCACGCAACAAGGCTGGCTTCAGCACCTGCACGGCAGCCACATATAGCAGCGCACCTAACGGCACAGCGATCAGCAAACGCAACCAAGCCGATGCCGGCGGCGTCCACAGCCACTGCAGGCCCAGAACCCCGGCTGCGGCCACGGCACAGGCCAGCGCCGGCACAAAGGCGCCACGCCATTGGTCCACATAGCCAATTCCCGACAGCTTTTTCAAAAACCACATGTCAATAGGCGTACTGATCAGCAGCCGTCCGGCCCATACCGCCATGACCAACGCTGGCGAGGGGTTGGTAGCCGCGACTGTAAACATAGCCACCATGAAGACTGTTTGCGACAGTGATCCGACCATGATGGACGATGGCCGTCCCAGCGCACTCAACAGTGGCGTCACAAACATGCGCGGGAAAAAATGCACGGTCAACACAGCCAAGAGGCTCACGTAAGGCGCAGCAGGAATCCACCTCGCCCCAAACGCCACTTCCACCACTTCGGGCGCCATTAGCGCCAGACAAGCAAACACCGGAAACATGGAAACCGACGTCATGGCCACCGCTTTGATGAAGACCGAGCTGCGATCCCCACCATCCCTCTCCACGCGAGCAAACAGTGGCAGCGCCAACTGCGAAACCGCTTGAGCCAACATGTCGCGCATCATGTCCACGACGCGAAACGCCAACGCAATCTGGCCCACTGCGGAGGCGCTTAACTGGGCCCCGGCAAACACTAAGAATACCCGCGAGTTTGCAATCCAAATGAACTGCTGCAAGGTAGTTGGAATACCCACCTTGAGCAAGTCTTTTACCGCTGCGCTATTCCAACCAAACTTGGGCCGCGCCACCGCACTTAACCACCAAAGCGCGGCGGCACTCAGCGTAAACGTCAACACCTGCTGTGCCACCAAGCTCCACACCCCAAAGCCCGCCACCACCATCACAATTGCAATGACCGCAGCGGAACTCCGCGCCGCAAGCGAACGCACTGCCAGAGCGTGAAACACCATTTCCCGGCGGTGCAAAGCAGTAAGCACACTTGCCAACGCTGCACCCAAAATGCTGATCGACATCCACTGCAGAATCGGCGTCATTTCCGGCTTGCCCACCATCCTGCCCCAGGTCGGTGCGGTAAACCACACCGCCACCGTCAGGAAAACGCCAAGACCCAGCGTGGCGGTAAAGGCACTGGCTGCATCTTTGGGCCCGAGCGCTGGGCGCTGAATCAACGGGTCGTGAAACAAGCGCTCCACCAAAACCACCAGCATCTGAACAATCGCCAGCGCCACGCTGGCTACACCAAATTCTTCAGGGCCCAGGTACCTGGACAACACCACCAGCGTGACGACGGACAAGCCCGACAACCCAAAGCTCTCTAACAGAGTCCAGACCAACGCGCGCGCAGCGACCTCTCGATTTGCCCCAGCAGGTGACGCCATCAAACCTCACTCGCGAGCGATGGCTGAGCAGCCTTGTCTGTGCCCGTCAGACGTCGCCATACACCGCGCACCGCTGGCCACGGCCGGTACGCTGCCGCACCGATCAAACTTGCAATGCTTTGAAATCGCCGTCCTTCTGCCTTGTGGTATAGCGCTGAACGCTGCAGCACGTCCGAGCGGAGGTGCGCCTCTTCACGCAGACGCTCCAATACCGGTGCTCTCTCGAGCTTCTGCTCGTAAGCACTGCGCTCAAGCACTGGCAACCCCTGACGCAGTGCGTAGAAAGAGGCGCGCACAAAGTCTTGCGTACGTACCTGATGCGCAACCTTGGACCCTGAAATACTTGCGCCATGCACGCGGTACCGCATCAACACAGCTGGCAACACAATGCCTGGGAAGCCTGCGGCAATCAGCCGACCAAATAACTCCATGTCTTCGCAAGGCTCATACAGTTTGTTGTAGCCACCTACTGCCTTCACCGCGGACGCACGGTAAGTGACAGTGGGGTGCGTAAACACTATGGGCAACTGATCGGCCATCATGGCCTCAAGCTCAGAAACCGTTCCCGGTCGCCCCGTGTATTGAGCGAACACGCGTCCATTCTTGTCAATCATCTCCATGCCACAGGCACAAAAGCCCAGCTCAGTGCGGACTTGCAGAAAGCTGACTTGCGCGGCAATCCTTTCAGGCAACATGATGTCGTCGGCATCCATGCGCACGATGTATTCGCCGCGTGCTGCCGCAATACCGGCATTCAGCGCTGCCGAGATACCAGCGTTGGCCTGGCGCACCACGCGCAGGCGTGGATCGGTCAAAGCGTAGTCCGCCAACATTTGCGGCGAGTTGTCCTTGGAACCATCGTCAATCACCAAAATCTCGATGTCCTGAAATGTCTGTGCCGAGACACTCTGCAGGGTTTCCAGCAAGTAACGCTCGGCGTTATAAACCGGAATCAACACCGTCACTTTAGGGGCAGATTCAGTATTTTTCATACCGAACTTTTCGTCGTTTCTTCACGAACGATGGGATTAACCAACGGGCTGTCCTTCAACCAAACGCCTACGTAGCGAGACAGTTTTCCATACGAGTTATCCGAAAATTGCACCGGCCTTGCCAGGAGTGTCGACAAAATCATGCCATGCAAACGGTCGGTGATCACACGATCATGAGAGCCAAAAATGCCAATGGCGCGTTTCGCCAATCGATCTCGCAACTTGTACCAAACTAACAGCGGCACGCTGTAGCTGCGATCAACATTCGCCACCATTGCTTTTCGAACAAAACGAAACACAAGCTTGTCAACCGAAGTCACGATCGTCGGCCAATCAAGGCGCGTAGACATTCCTTCTGCCATTGCCAAGCCCGTAGATTCGGAGTCGGTACGCTCCATGACCAAGGTTCCTTTACCGCCCTTATTTTGGGCCGGCCATCCCGCCGTGTCCCACAAGGCATGCGCCATGTCAGGGAGTAGCGCACTCGAAATGCCACTGTACTTGCTCAGAGTATTTTGAGATTCCACGTCACGCACACAAACATGAAGATCTGGATGCTTGGAAAGCTGTTCGATGTTTGACTTCTCCTGTTCGAGAGAAGAGAAATGCAAGCTCTGCGGAAGTACCACGATACGACGATCAGGAAACGCAGCTACAACCGCCTTTCGCATCATCTGGAACTCAGGGTAAATGTCACCAAAATTCCCCCCGCCCTGAAATACAAGGATGACGTTCTTATCTAGCCCAGCGAGCCGCTGCCTCGCAAGCTCTTTCAGCTTGGTACGCTCTGGTCGCTGCCAATCCAAATCGCATAGATCAAACATCGACATCCGTAAACGAACATCGTAGGCCATTCGCTTGAAGAACACTTCTGTACCCAAGTTGATCAACTGGTCCCCGACATTGAAGTAAACCGGAAAATCAAGATAGGCGATTGCAGATCCACTGGGAATGAAATCGCCAATTCGATTCAGCTCAGCACTTAGTTTCTGCATGACCACTCTATGCGCTGCAATGGCATCCGCGGATGAGGAAACGGTTACCGAGGGGTTGGGCACAACACGTGCCTTGATGGCAGGAGCGACATTTGGCAAAGGGCTTAACATTTATTTTTTTCCTTTGAGTACGGTTAGGGCTTCGATGTACCCATGGTCACGGCTTTAGCCACTTGGGTTGTGGAGATTCTGAAAGTGGCACGAACATCCACCACCAGCTGCGCCACCGCTTTGGCAAACGCCGCACTCGAGGCTGAAGCCTCATAGCTGGTACGGCCCTCGTCTGCCAACACCTGCCGGCGAGCCTGGCTGCGTAACGAGATTAATATTTGCACGGCAGAATCAATGTCGCCTACCGCAAACAAACACTGACTTGGTATGTAGGCCCGAATGCCAGGTAGGTCGGAGCCCACGACAGGGACACCCAAGGCCATGGCTTCCAGCATGACCAAGGGCACCCCCTCAAACCGCGAAGTCATCAACAAAACATCGTTGCCCGCCAACGCTTGCTCAGCCGGCATCCAGTCGCCCAGAGTCAAACAGCTGGCCAAGGCCGGGTTCACTTGCAGGCGCGCCTCTACCGTGGCGCGGAAGGGCCCCTCGCCCGTCATACACACCAGCAATTGGGCTTGCACCTCCGCCGGCGCAGCGTCCAGATAGTCCAGCAACCAGTCCAGCCCTTTGTGCTTGGCATCCAGTCGGCCCAGCACCAACACGCGCAGGCGGTCACCATCGTTCAGTGGCCGAGGTGCCAACCGTGGCGCGGCCTCAATGGCCGGTGCCACCGTGTTTTGCAGCACAAATACAGGCCCGGTCGGGCGCGCCCAGCGCCGAAAATGCTCGGCGTGGTTCTCGGATATCGCCACCCAGCCACTAGGCACACGCCCATAAACCCAGCGCACAAAAAGATCCTTGATGCGGCCACCCCGGTAGCCCATGGCTTCAAAGGTATCAAGCAGCGGAACATACACCAGCACACGCGCACCCAGCACCCGCGCCACGGTGACCATCAGCATCTGGTAGCCCAACGCACCCGAGGCAAAAACCACACACTCGGGCTTCTCAAGGCTTAGCGCTCGGCGCAGAGTCTTCAGTTCCTGCCAGATGTTGCGCAACCCGCGCAGCCGGCCCGACTGAATCTCAGGCGGAAACGGCTCGAAGGAAAGTGTTTGTTGCGGCGCGAGCTGCTGCAGTCGGCTTCCTGCGCGCGCCAACAGACGCGGCTCCACATCTTTTCCCTGGAGCAACTGCTCCAACCAGCGCAGCAGCATGACCTCGTGCCCGCCGAAATGCGGAATCGCATCGACAAACAACCAACGGCGGCCGTCCTTATGCAGGCTCATGACAGGGCCCGTTCAACTACTGGCAAGCGCGTTGTTGTTTGGCCGGCGGGGGCATTGGAGAGACGACTGATAGCCTCCAGCAGATCACGGCCGCGATCCTCCCAGCGGTAACGCGATTGTGCGGCCGTCAATGCTGCGGCCTGCAGGTTTGAGAGCTTTTCGGTGTTGTCGATATGGGCCACGATATCGCGTACCAAATCGGCTATGTTGGGGCTGCAAATCATGGCATCACGAATCTCGCCGGGCAGGCCGGCAGTCGCATGGGTCAAACTGGCGACCGCCACGCGTGCGAAAAAGTAATCCAGAAACTTGAGTTTGAAGCCACCACCAATTTCCTCGGGCACCACGGCAATCCGCGCATTTGCAAAATGCGGCGCAACATCGTCCACAAAACCATGCAGTACCGTGGCGCGCGTGCTCTGGCGCAACTCGTTGGCAAGCGCCTCGGTCATGGCGCCGATCACATGCAAGGTAATGCCGGCTGCGTGAAAAGCAGCATCTGCAGCCGCCACAAACTGCCGCAGGTTCTCTGATTTGGCCACCCACTTGTAGTTACCCACCATGATCACGTTGCGTGGCACCTCGGGGCCAATGCTGCTGCGCTGCGAAACAGCGCCTAGATAACCGGGCGTAAGCACCACGCTGCCGGTACGCGGCGCATCAGCGGCAAACAACTTGGCGTCCTCGTTGGTGATCGCGGTGACCAGGTCGACGGTACGCGCAATGTGGCGCTCCAACGCGCGCGTTTTAAGCCAGTTCTGCCAAAGCCCGGCACGCCTAAAGAAGGAACCCTGGAAACCACGAACCAATGACTCGTAAACCGAGGCTTCGTGGTCATGTGCCACATGCACCAGCACCGGGGCCTGGCCGCTGATTCTGTGGCTGCGAAATTCGGGCATGGCCCAGCCAGTGCCGTATTGGTCGAACACCACGAAGTCCCACGGCTCCCGCGCGAGTTCGTGCACCAGGCTGCGATAACCTCGCGTGGCATGGGCTGCGGCCACCAGGGGCATGGTGTGGAGCAACGCACGTGCTGTGCCGTGCGGCTCGCCCTCGACCAGGCGCCACTGCACGGGCCAGTCTTCAGGTACAGCACTCGCTGGGGTGGGAGCAAAGCCCACCACCGTCAAATCGGCACCGGCATCAGCCACGGCGCGAATCAAGCGGGCGCTGTAGATACGATCACCGGTGTCCAGCGGAAAGGGCAATGCCCTGGTGATCCAGAGTCCTCTCATACCTTGTTCTCCTGCGCTACCGAGTTGCGCAAATGCTCTGCCAAACGTATGGCCATGGCCACGATGGTGAGGGTTGGATTGGCATGGCTCGAAGTGGGGAAGACACTGGAGCTTGCAATAAATAAATTGGGTGCATCGAATACCGCCGAATGGCGGTCAACCACGCCCAATGCAGGAGATGAGGCCATGCGGGTGGTGCCAATATGGTGCCCTCCCAACGGCACAGAAGCCGCAATGGTTTCTCGCAGCGCCGCGTCGTTGAAATCCAGCACCGCGGCGCCCTCCTCCTGCAAACTCTGGCGCAGGCGCCGGTAGCCGCGACACAGGCTTTCGATGTCGTCATCGGCCAACTTCCACGCCACGTGCACACGCGGCACACCGTAGCCGTCTTTTTGATCGCTGAGCGTGATGCGGCTTTGCCGCAAAGGTGTTTGCTCGGCATTGAACTCCAGCACGAAGCTGCCATCGGCATTGGGCACCAGTACATAAGGCAGTTTGCGCTTGGCCAGAATACGTCGACGCGTCCAGTCCACACCAAAACCAGCCAACTGGGGCAGGCCGGTCGCCACGTTGCGCGCATGGGCCCACGCAGAAGAGGTGCGCACGGCTTCACCCACGCCGTACTGCAGAATGCGCCGGTATTCGGGGATCAAGGTACGTCTGGCGAGGTACACAGCAGACAACACCGCACTGCCATGCGAGGCATCGGCCACGTTGGGGTAGTGCAGCCGAAACGAAGTGTTGAGCAGACGCTCTTGCCTCTGCAGTTGCGGGTCAAAGGTCAGCTTGCGTCGGCCATACACACCGTCGTGGGTTTTCTCAAAATGGAATGCCGCCCCCGGACGACGAGGCCGTAACGTGCCGACGAAGTTTTCGATGTGACAGGTGTAATAACGTCCCACGTTATCGTGTGTGTTGCCAACGTCGGAAGCCAGCAACAGGCGCGCTGTTTCGATGCCGCCGGTTGCCAACACAAAATGCCTGGCTTCGATACGAAACGCTGCCCCGCCCTCTTCTGCACAACATTCGATGGCGGCGATGTGGCCACTCGCCGCATCACGCACCAATCGCGTCACCTGTGCAGGGCCCAACACCGACACGTTGCCCGAAGCGGCGAGCTGAGCGCCATAACGTTTACCAAAATGTGTGGGCAGGCTGTAACGCTCTATGCCATCGGTTTGAATGCCATCGGCCGAAGTCATCCCTGGAATGGTGTCACCTGGTTTGGTGAAGGCCGTTTTGGCATTGAACTCAAACGCGCCAGCATCGCAATACGCCATGGCTTTGGGGTAGTGCCGCGCAACCTCTTCGTAAGCAATGGGCCAGCCGCTGCCCTGCACAAAATCACGCGCCTCAAAATCGATAGGGTCGTAGGGCACACAGCGCCCGCCCCAGATGGCTGTGGTGCCGCCAAAACCACGCCGACGAAAAAAACGCGGCGTGGCATGCGCGCCTTCGCTGGAGCCCTCATAAGGGTCTTGCGAAATCTCTTTGCTGGCATGTATTGCCCCCGCATCCACGAGCAGCACTTGCACGCCCGTAGCATCGAGTTCGCAAGCCAAGGTAATGCCCGCCGCCCCCGCCCCCACAATACAGATGGTGGTGCGCAGCGCCTTCGTGGCCTCCGCGTTGAGTGCATCAAGAATCATGCAGTGCCCCGTCTTCTAGCGCGCGCGCGAACGCCGCCACGTTTTGCCGCAGATGCTGCAGCTTGGTGGTCCCCACAATGAGCCCACGCACAGCGGGCAAGCGCAAGGTCTGCGCAAAGCTGGTACTCAGGGCACTGCCCGGGGCTTGACCATCTGCTGCGCCATGCACAAACCCGCGCAACACTGCGCTCTTGCCGTTAGCCGACAAGGTGTCCAGCAAGGCGCGATGTTCCCTGGAATGGTCAAACGCAAACTGCACCGCTTGCACCGCTTCGTGTTGGGCCGCCGCCCAGGCCACATCAATCTCGTCGCAAGACACCCCAAAGGCGCGAAACAGGCCACGCTGCCCCAGCACCTGCATGCGTCCCATCAACACATCATCAGAGAGTACTTCCAGGTCGGGACTGTGCAGATAGAAAAGGTCCAGATAGCCGGTGTTGAGACGCTTCAAGCTAGCCTCTAATGAACGCTCCACATAATCGACTTCAAAACACCGCGGCACACCTTGCGCACGGTGAGCCGACACACTTGCACGCACCTTGGCACGCCGCGCAGCCAGCCAACGGATAGGTGTTTTGAATTGCGACAGCAGCATCTGTTTGCCAGAAAGCCGCTGCCCGGCTTTACTGGCCAGACAGACATCGCCACGGTGAGCCGCCAAGGCTTCACCAATGTATCTTTCGCTGTCGCCCTGACCGTAAACACTGGCGGTATCGAAGTGGCGAATGCCAAGTTCAAACGCCTGCTCCACCAAGGCAATACACTCCCGGCGCCCAAGCGGTGTCAACGCAGAACCCAGGCGCGCGCAACCCAACGCCATCGCCGAGGTGGCGACATCAGTTCCGGTAAAAGTCACACGCATGGGGCTAGGGCCTCCAGGGGTTTTCAACGTCGGGCGGCATACCGGTTCGCACGATCTGTGCCGGATTGCCGATCACCAGGCTGGCGGGTGGTACGTCTTGGGTGACAAATGCGCCCGCCGCAATACGGCTGCCGCGTCCGACGGTAATACCGCCCACGATCACCGCGTGTGGGCCAATCCATACTTCGTCTTCGACAAGCGGCGTGCCCGTCACACGCGTGCCGTCGGGCGCTACGCGGTCACGTTGGCCGAGTGTGACCCCGTGGAACATGGTGACGTTGCTGCCAATCACCGAGCCCGCGTTGAGCACCAAGCCCCAGCCATGATCGATTCGGAAACCTGGCGCAATGCGCGTACTCCAGGGCAGGTCCAAGCCAGCGAAGTGGCGTGCCGCACGGTGCACCAACACCGCAATAGGCAAAGCCCAGCGCCATGTGGTCGAGCCATCCAAGGCCTGGCACAGGCGCATGGTGAACAATGGGCGATAGCAGCGTCTTGTGAGTGCAGCCAAAACCACTTGTCCCTTGCTCGTGCGCCCTTTCATGCGCAGCAAATCGGCTTGTGTGGCATCCCAAAAACCAGTCATCAACGCGGCCCCCCAAAGGTTTCAAGAAACGCTGCTGCTGCCTCTGGCTTACTGCCATCGGACAGGATTGCATTGAAATCTGGGGCCGGAAAATCCCAGTAGTTGTGATAAGCGACGTTTGAAGACGCAATCCACTCCGCCATTTTCCTGACGTAGTACGGATCGTCGCCACCACCCCGCCCATCCGGTCTAGTGCCTGTGCCCCATTCTGGGAATGACACTGGTTTGCCGCGTGCGGCAGCGAACTCTTTCTGCCACTTCAGTCCATAGGGTGCGTTCAGCTTGAGAAGCCAACGCTCCTGAGGCGTGCGAGGATTCCACGAGGTGTTGTAGACGTCCATGCCGATGATGTCGACATAGGCATCTCCCGGGTAGACCTCGGTTGGCGCAATTTTTCCTTCGCTCCAGGCTGTGCACCAGTCGAATTTGAAGTTCGCTCCTGCCACCGACCGCATGGCGGTCACGATACGCCGCCAGTAAGCCACCCATGCCACGGGATCTGTGTCAGCCCGCCATACAAACCAAGTGTTATTGAACTCCCATCCCACACGCACCACTGCATTCGCCTGGCCATTACGCACCAGGATTTCTGCGATTTTCACGAAGTGCTGGTCGTATTCTCCAGCGGCCCCGCGAGCCAACGTAGACGACTTGTCACGCGGCAGCATGGGCAAGGCAAATGACATCGCAAAGCCGGTTGGTGTCCAGCAACGTGTACTTCGCTCTGCAGCCTTGGCCATTTCCAGCCAGGAGTGGTCGCTAAAGAAATCCGACGCTCGCTCGGGCTTGCGGCCTAGCCATTTTCCGAAGCTCTCAACCCTTTTCACACCGACACAACCGGGCCCAAGGTACATGCCCAGAGGAGCAGCAGGCATCGCGCCAGCGCTACCGGCCAGCAGCAGGCAAGCTAGAAAAGAAACACGGTATTTATGCATAAGCCCTCAGAAATCAGGCGTGCGACAAACCTGATGTGGCAGCGACTGGCGTGGGCGCGGAGGCCTTGGACGCGCCGCTGGAAGGAGGACGCCAAGGAGGAGATTTCAACCACGTAAACCAAAATGCTGCCAAAACAACACCGGCAACATTCACAAACTCCAAAATGAAATATTCCAACGTGCCACGCTCTGTCATTGAAAACAAACCCGCTGTGGCGTAATTCAAGAGAATGCTGAAACAAAAACAATCCAATGAATTTGTTCCAACCTGAGCCACGCCCCTTGTTAACAACCGTTTCTTCACCCAATCATTCGATGGCATCACAATACCAACCAAATAAATTACCAGCATAAAATGGATCAAGCGCAATGGTTCCACATTAGGCTTATCGTGCCAAGGAATGTTAATAGACCCAATGATTGGCATTGAGACATCATACTTATCAACCAGCTTCAGAAGCATAAAAGCAATAAGTACAGCGATCACTCCGGCAATCTTCACTTTGAAATTGTCGCGATTAAACGACGTCAAAGGAAGTTCCTTGGCGAACCACATTCCAAGAAAGAAAACAAATTGCCAAGCAAATGGATTGAAATTCCAAGGCGAATCATTTTTATAAAAATTCAATTGCGGATGAATTTGCACAGCCAGCCAAATCAATCCAGAAAATATAATTGACAAATGGCCAAAACGCTTCTGTAGCCAAATATAGCCGGGCGCAACAATCATCAAAACCATATATAGAGGCAACACTTCCAAATATGTTGGAGCATACTGAAGAGTCATGAATGCTGGAATGCCACTCATTGGAAAAATATTTGCTCTAGCAATTTGCGTGACTTCAAACAATTTTGTATTGTCTGTAAAAAATATACACAACATTGCGACAGCCAACAACCAGATAAAGGCATTTCTGACATACAGCTCCCATGCCCTGTGAAAGCCTCTTAACTGGGTTTTCCAAAAACCTCGATTTTGCATTGATTTTGAATAAACAATCGCAATCACATAGCCGGAGAAAAAAACAAAAAACTCAGCACCGGACGACAAACCAATGCTATTATATGTGTAAATCTTGGCTTTGGCATTTGTTCCTATCAAGGAAAGCAAATAACCAAAATGATCCACACACATCATCAAGATAAAAAAACCACGAATAAAATCAATTCGCGTATCACGCTCATTCAAAGAATTATTCATTATCTTCCACTTCAGATTTAGTAATTTGAGGAGGATTCGGCCACACCACAAGAGCCAGCGCTAGCGCATGTGAAAATGGAATGTAAACACCGCTAAGGAAATAGGTTAGGCCTACCGCAACCCGGATCATGACTGGCGCAGCACTTCGCGCAAGACAATAATAAAGAAAAATGAAATACAGTCCGCCACCAACAATGCCAAATTCAAAAACCATTTTGAAAAAAGCATTTCCGCCTGATGGCAGGGTAGCCTTCTGCTGATAGGCCTGTAAGGAACCCGCACCAAACCCGAATAATCCCCGCAATGGCTCCGGCCACAAGAATTGCTCAAAGAGATAGAAGCCACCTACAAAACGAGCAAAGCCACTGGATCCCGTTGCCGAAAATTCGTTTGCTCGCTTAAAGAAAACATTCAAAAATGGATGGTCAATCAGCATCGCCAAAAAAATCACCGCCGCCAGTCCCACTGCACCTGCGGCGAGAAGGTCAAACCTCCTTTTTGCGATAGCAAGGCACGGCAAACAGGCGGCCAACAACATCAGCCCCGTGCCAGAAAAACAGACAACCATTCCTGTAAAAAAAATACCAAATACCCACAGGCGTCGAAAAGAAATGGCTTCAACCACTATTGCAACAGCAAGGAATTGGCTGAAGAACGATGGCTCCAGCATAAAAACGCCATTGGCACGGTAGACATCAGAACCGTACTCCAAATACCCTTGTTGATTAAATTTCGAAACCAAAAATGGCTCAGGAAAAAAATTCTCAAGAGGAAAAGCAAACTTTGACCCTATTGCAAACTGAATCGAATATTGCAAAATCCCCAAAATAGCAATCACAAGAGCAACATTCTGAAAAAAGGCAAGCACCTTTTTATAATCAGGTCGCCCTGTGAGGCTTAACACATAAGGAAAATGAAGGGCACCGAACAAAAGAAGCGAGGGGAGCGAATAGTTATCTCCACGCGTCACCTGCACCAATGCCATGAAGGACAACAGCAGAATGTAAAACTGCAATCGGCGTGCATCAAAAAGCAAGCGCCCAGACAACACGCCCACAGCGGCGGCCAGGCAGAGCTGGGGAATCGCCAATGAAAGTCCCAGCGCGCCAAAAGGTGGGATAGATATCTTCGACAAAAATGTGGCGGTGATGACAGGCGCACAAGTCAACCATCGGTCGACTCGGCGGCGTACCAAAATCGCATCTGCGCCTTTGAGCAAACCGAATTCCCGGTTCGCTGACTTCACCGCTGGCAAATGAGCCGCTGTCATTGAGCTCAGCCCTGCGGCAGAGAGGAGTCTTGCCAAAAAGGCGATGCGGCAGAGGGAGTCCACTGCTTTTCGCGCAAAAACACAAAACTCCAAACGAAACCGCTTGCCCATGCAGCGTGCATGACCCCAGCAGCAGGCCCGGCCAACAGGCCGCAAACCGAACCCCGCCTCAGCGCGATCATCAACGATGCGCCGATCAATGCGGCTACATAGAGCGCCGGCCAAACCAGCAACCATGGGAGCCACACTGCCAAAACAATGCAGAGGACCGACAGCAACAGATGCACCGGAACCGCCAATTGCCGAGGACGCAAGGAGCCCGGATGGCGACGCACGGTGCGAGCACGCCCTTTGCCATAACCGAAGTACTGCCGCCACAATCCACGCAAAGTGTCCCGCGGGTGGTAGCCCAAGCGAATTTCGGCGTCCAGGTAGATGCGGCTACCCAGCGCCCGTTGGCGGCAGTCCAGCTCGGCGTCTTCGTTGTGCGAGAAGCTTTCGTCGTAACCGCCGGCACGGGTAAAGCTGGCCATGCGAAAAGCGGCGTGGTGGCCGTGGTCGATGAAGCCGCTTTTGCGCCCTCCACGGTGAGCCGAACCGCCAGAGCCCAAAGGCGTGTCAGACACCCAGGCCACCGCGCGCTGCACACAGTTGTCGCCAGTGGAGTCCATGGGCACCACCACGGCATCGGCACCCGTGCGCTGCAAACTTTCCACCAGACTACGCACATAACCACGCGGGTAAACAGCATGCGCATCACAGCGGATCAGCACCTGTGCATCTTGCCCAAATTGGCGCACGGCCAAATTGACCGCCGCACTCTGGATGCGCTTGGGATTGGGGCGCACTTGCAACCGCGGCTCGCTGGCCGCCATTTTTTCAACCAGCGCCACCGTACCGTCGGTACTGCCGCCATCCATCACGACCAGGCGAACACTGGCTTCAGTGGGCAGATCTTCCAGCAGCCGTGTAATGACCGGCTGAATGCCACGTGCTTCATTCAACGTCGGGATCACGACAAGAATGTTGTGCAAGGCCTCAGTGTTCATTGATCATGACCCCTGCAAATCTGGCGTGGCTTTTTTGGACCTGCCCAACCAGCACTTCAATCGCATCCAGGCGGCTACGGCCACGGCGGCCAATCACCAGTGCAGCACCACACTTGGCGGCAATGACGCGCGCATCGGCGCCATGGGTTGCGGCTGGGGTGTCGACGACCACATGGTCGAACTTGGCGCACAGCTCATGCATCAGCAAGCCAAACGTTGGGCGCTGTACCAACTCAAGCGGGTTAGGCGGTACCACACCAACAGGCAACACAAAAACGCCAGGCAAGGCGGTGGATTCATGAATCACATCCGCCTCTGCTCGCCCTGCCAGAATGTTGCTGAGCCCAGTTCGGCCAGGTACATTGAAAATCTCGTGCTGCCGCGGCGTACGCATGTCTGCATCTACCAGCAAGGTGCGCCCGCCAAGCTGACTGAACGCCACAGCAAGATTGGCGGCAAAGAATGTTTTACCGTCACCCACGTCAGGGCTCAACACGGCCAGCGCGCGCGGTGGCAGATCGGGGGCCATGATGCCCGCGAGCAATTGGCTGCGCACGTCACGAAAAATCTCTGATTCGTCGCTGAACGGGTCAATCGCCGTAATCAACTCTTCGTTGAGATTGGCGACATCGCCCTGGGTGGCATAGGGGTAGTGAAACTGTTGCGCCAAAGCCCAAAGCACGTCGTCCCGCGTCGCAAACTTGAGCGCTATAGCCGCCTCACCAAACGGCACGCGGTGTTGGCGTTGGTATTGCAAGACCTGTTCAATCTGCTGCTGATTGAGATTGCGTGCTTCGCGGATCAGGTCACCGATCGATCGCCCCACCACCCGTGCATCCGCGCTCTGCGCAGAATGCGATGCCGCAGCGTTCACCTCTTGGTGCTCGCTGTCCGCCAGCACTTTCATGGCACGTAGGGGGGTTACATCACCTTGCATAGATTTCATAGGGTGCGTTAGGCCGTTTTAATTGCTTTGAAACCTGAAGCAGGCCGCAGACGAGCACTGCCGCGTTTGGAATTCGACTTGGCGGGCAACACTCCCAACAGAGGCAGACGCAAGCTTTTAAGCACGTCGCCATCGGTACGCAAACGCCGATCGCGCGCTTCACGCATCAACGCGGCAGCCAACGCAAGCAGGGCCCCAACCAAGAAGGAGACAGCAATATTGAGAGCGACACGTGGGGACGACGGCTTGATCGGAGCAACCGCACGCTTGAGTACGGACACGTTGGTCTGCGTAGTTTGGCTCTCCATATCGCTCTGCCCGGCACGGGACACAATGGCGTCGTAAGAGCGCTGTGCGTTTTCCACGTCTCGCTGCAACACCGTGAGTTGGTCACGCTGACTCTTCAGGCCCAGAAGCTTTACGCGCTGTTCGGCAACAGATGCCTGCAGTTGGGCCAAGCGGGTTTGGTTGATGTTGTTGGTGACAACCAAACTCCCCACAATACGCTTGGTTTCACTGTCGATAGCCGATTTGATCTGCGCAATCTTGGCGCGCAGCTCCACTATTTCTGGATAGTTTTCGCCGAGCTTTGCGCTCAGTTCGTTCAGCCGGGCTTCATCGCGGCCCAGTTCGGTGGACATCGAGAGAATCAGCGGATTATTAAAAACCTCGGGCATGCGGTTGGGGTTGCCCACCGATTGAGACTGTCGGCCACTGGACTCGTTGGATATACCTTGCAGAACAACCAGTTGAGAAGTCAGCTCCGCTAGCCGCAGACTCTCTGCATCGACCTTTTCGTCTGTGGCAATGATGCCGCTTTTCTGCTGAAAACCGGACAACCTAGCCTGCGCCTCTTCCAGCACGCTGCGCAGTTCTTTGCCCCGCGTATCGAAAAAGCCGTTGTACTGCTTGGCGGGTTCCACACGTAACTCGAGCGTAGTTTCGATATAGGCCTTCACCCACGCATTTGCCACATCGGCGGCAAATGCCGGGTCAGGCGATGTGTAGGCCACCGTGATCACATTTGAATCTTTGGTCGGCGTTACGTCCAACTTCTGCATCATCCCGCCAGCAAGCCAGGACTTGAACTCCCCCTGGCCATCGGTGTCCTCGCGCCACTGATTTTGGAGCTTGGCGTCTTGATCCAAGCCTAACTTTTCGATGGCCCTTATGGCTACCCGCTCGCTCTGGATCACGTTCAACTGCGTAGCCATGTAGCCAGCCGTGTTCAAACCAGGGAGCACTACTCCGGCGATGGGATCCGGAGACTTCACGTCCAGCACGGCGGCGGCAGTCGCCGTGTACTGCGGCGTGCGAAGCAAGGTTATGCCGACCACGAAAGACACAACAAGAACCCATACCAAGGCGGCAATTCGCCAGCGGGCACGTAACGCAATCAAAATTTCAGTAATGGTCATTTCGCAGCTTTCGCAAGATTCGCGCCACGCCACATGCGGTTCGCACGGACAAATTGGCCCCATTCAAAGCGCATTGTGTCTGCTGGTACTTTCTGCAAATTAGTGCTTTCGGACTATTGTTGCGCCGCAGCATTTTCTACATACTAACCCTAGGAACTAGCGCAAGTCCAGCGCTAAGGGGGAGTAAATGATGCACAGAATGTCAATCAAAGTTGCAGTGACGGCCTTGGCTTTCACAGCCCTAACAAACGTCCATGCTGCCGTGGAACAGTCCAAAATTCAGGCCAACAGCCTGCGCACCACGACTGCTATCTCCAGCAGCATCGACCAGCCGACACGTCCCAAACTGATGACCACCAGCACGGTGGCAACCGAGGGTCGATCGAACAACCCGGTTGCGGCGCTGGAGGAATCCAACACACTGGGTATGTTGCTCGCCGGTCTAGCCATCATGGGCTTGGTTGTTCGACGCCGGATGAACTGAAGCTTTGTGCCCCTTGGGGAAACTGTCGCCCCAAGCTTGCTTGAGCCAACGTGGCCGATCTTCCTGATTTGGTTCGCATCAAGCAGCGAGACAAAGTTGGATTAGTCGTGTGGCAACTGGCTTGCCAACCAAGCTTGCGCCAGTAAAGACAGACAAGGGTTTTAGGAAACCCAAATTTCCTCATACGGGATAGGAGCACAAAAATTGCCCTGACAACATCCCCCGAACTCACGAGACTGGCCCGCAGTGGCGCGTTGCTGCGTGTTTGTCTCGGTATCGGCACCTTGGCTCCATGTGACACATTGGCGCACGCCGTTATATCGGCCCTAACACTTCAGAACAGACCATGAATCGAGAAATTCGCATCGATATTATTCGAGGTCTGGCAATGATTACCATTGCGTTGAACCATATGGGTTCCCTACTGGATGATTTGGGTTATCAAGGGATAAACATTCCTACCTTGACTCACTTTGGCTACTCCTCGTCAGCCGAAATATTTTTTCTAATCTCCGGCTATATGGTTGGATTGGTATATCTCGGCAAAGCCAATTTAAAATCAAAAACTTTCTCTAGGGCTGGAAAAATCTACCTATACAACTTATTGACATATATCCTGGTCATTACCTTAGTCTATTTTTTGCCAAACAAGGTTGAAGTCGCCACCGACCTGAACTATTCACTTGATAACCCACTTTTCGCGACCGCCAAGTTCCTGCTACTTCTTCAGCACCCCTATTTACTCGGCGTGTTACAACTTTATGTTCTATTAATGCTTTTAACGCCTGCGGCGGCGGCGCTACTTCAGTACAACAAAATTTTATTTTTCTGCATATCAGGCAGCATTTTTTTAGTTACGAAATTTTTCCCCCATTTCAATTTGCCAGGAGGCTCGCCAGACGGGGACTGGTTATGGAATTTCAATCCATTTGCTTGGCAATTCATCTTCTTTATCGGCATGTACCTCGGGAAAATTGGTATGCATAAACCTTTTTTCGCATGGCTCGACAAATCGAAGAAAAATATTGCATACATTTTAATAATTTTTACTATCTTTGCAGTAATTTTTCGCCTAGGCATTGGCACCGGATTGCATAGTGCTTTCTTCTCTAAAACCAATCTAGGTTTCTTTAATTTTGCACATGCGTTTTTGGGCGTAGCCACAATGGCAGCCTTTTCTACCATACTGATGCATAACGCCAGGTGGATTGAGAAATTACTAACCAATGTGGGAAAAAACACTTTAGAGTGTTATGCAATGAGCATCCCCATTACTTATATTCTGGGTGGGATTTGGCTCAACTTGCCAAATAATCTCTCATCATATATTTTGGTAAATGCTCTTGTGATTGCGGGAGTTCTCATCACCACATTGATGAAATCCCATCTGAATCGCGCCCACCCCACACTCAGTCCGATAAGAAGCGCAGAATAATCTCCTCAAAATCCGATCCAATCCTATAGAGCTAGATTTTCAGTTTCAGGAAATTTATTTCAATATCAAGGAGGAGTCAATTGATTGGTGAGACCGATACAAATCAATGTCGCGGCCTCGTGTTCCCGGGACTTCAAATCTCAATCAATGTGTGAGGAACTTTCACTATGAAATCTATTAAATGCGCCTGGCTTTTAGGTGTGGCAACACTGGCCTGCGTCACGACTGGTTCTGCCGTTGCTGGTCCCGTCATTACGGATTGGAACTACACCGTGAGTGCAGCCTTTGATACCGCATCACCCACTTTTTCCAATTCAAGTGGTTGCAACTCCATAAGCGGCAGCTTATTGTCTTGGGGATCATGTACGTCAAACCTCTCCCCTATCGGTAACCCGAGTCGCAGTGGACTTGGCATAGTGAACAGCAATGCCACAGGTGTCATACAGACCAATGGCGCGGCAGGGATCGCCAATACCTATGTTCATTACAACAATACGGCAACTACCGGGACTCTGCAGACGGCGATAGTCCAATCATCCCTGACTCTTTCTTCTCTTGCACCAGTCGCAGGTTTAGATTTTGGACCGGCGACGTTGCCGTATTTCATCCAGTTTGTGGAAACGGCTAATAACGTCCCCTTATCGACTTGCGTAGTGACGGATAGCACACGCCCTTGTGCCGATATTTTTGTGATCACGGGTGTGCTTGAAAACACATTCAGCCTGGATGGGAATACCTACAAGGTGAGCTTTTTCGCGCCGACAGAAGATCTCTACACACTCTCAGATGAAGTCTGTGCCGCAGCGAATGCGGCTTCGGGTTGCACCGGATTCACTACGCAGGAACGTGAAACCAACGCCTTCACCTTCAACTTCACCATCACCAATGTGGCGGCTGAAGTACCCGAACCATCGAGTTTGGCTTTGATGGGTTTAGGCTTGGCGGCTGCGCTGGGCGCTCGACAAAAGCGTCGTGCTCGGTCGGACCGGGTGGAGAGTTGACACAGAGGCTCTGTCCATTGGCCTTGTTTAGAACAGAGACCGAGTATGGATAGAAGTGAACACGCAGGTACAAAGCCGTTCTGCAGGAACAGGATGTCGGGCGACTGATTCCAGGACTGCCGTCCAATAGTCGCCCGCTTCACGCAGCAGTGAGGCCCACTTGGGACACCCATGGAAATCTAGTTGGGCGGCAGCGCTGCAACCCATCCGACGTGCGATCAAGCCCCGCGAAAGATGAAATACACCGCGCCCACCATGCACAGCCCGGCCCAAACGTAGTCCAGCTTGAACGGCTCGCCCATGTAGAACATGGCAAAGGGCAGAAACACCGACAGCGTGATCACCTCCTGCATGATCTTCAGTTGCCCCAGACTGAACCCGGCCTGCTGAAAACCGATTCGGTTGGCTGGTACTTGTAGCAGGTACTCGAACAGCGCAATGCCCCAACTCGCCGCTGCCGCCAGGTACCAGGGCGCTGTCGCCAGATTCTTCAGATGGCCGTACCAGGCAAACGTCATGAACACGTTGGACAACACCAGCAGCAAAATGGTCTGCAGCGACAGAGGAATGGACGATAGAAATTGCATGGCGGGATTATGCAAAGGATGGACCAAGCGTCTTGTAGGACGCCAGGTAAAGACTAACGCCGCCAGAACGACGGCGTCAGCAACGCCATCAAGCTCAACAGCTCCAGCCGCCCCAGCACCATCGCAAAGGTGCACACCCAGATCTGAAAATCGCTGAGCACCGCGTAATTCGACGCGGGCCCAACCTGACCCAGGGCCGGGCCCATGCAGTTGATGCTGGCGATGACGATGGAAAACGCGGTGACGGGGTCCAGGTCGGTGGCCAGCAACACCATGCCCAGCACCAGGATGGAGCCGCCATACACCAGCATAAACGCCAGCACCGCAAAGATGGTGCGCGGCTCAACCACGCGCTGGCCCAGCGTGACCGGCTGCACCATGCGTGGATGCGCCAAACGTCTGACCTCGTGCAGGGCTTGCTGCACCAGGATCACCAAACGCACCATCTTGATCCCGCCGCCCGTGGAACCCGCGCTGGTCGCCACACCCGATAGCAGCAGCATCAACACCGGCGCAAACACCGGCCACTGCAGAAAGTCGACCGAGGCATAACCCGTGGTCGAGGCGACCGAGATCACATGGAACATGCCCAGACGCAGTGCGGTCAGCGGCGCGTAAACCCCTTTCACCCACAGCAGCAGCGACACCAGCAGGCCGCCCCCGAGCAACGCCGTCATGGTGGCGCGCATCTCAGCATCGCGCCAAAACACCTGCACGCTGCCCTTGCGCACGGCGATGAAGTACAGCGCAAAGTTGCAACTGGCCAGCAGCATGAAGAACATCGCCACCAGCTCCAGCGGCACTGAATCAAAGTACGCAAAACTGGCGTCGTGTGGTGACAAGCCGCCCAGGCTGGCGGTGGTGAACATGTGCATCAGCGCGTCCAGCGGTGTCATGCCACAGGCCCAGTACGCCAGAAAACAGGCCACCGACATCACCGAGTAAATTTTCCACAAACCCTTGGCGGTTTCGGCCATGCGTGGAGTCAGTTTGGTGTCTTTCACCGGCCCCGCCACCTCGGCCTTGAACAACTGGCTGCCGCCCATGCCCAGCAGCGGCAACACGGCCACGGCCAGCACCAGGATGCCCATGCCACCCACCCACTGCAAAAAGGTGCGCCAGATGTTGACCGACACTGGCAAAGCGTCCAGTCCGCTGAGCACAGTGGAGCCGGCCGTGGTCAGGCCGGACACGGCTTCAAAGTAGGCATGGGTAAAAGTCAGCGGCTGCTGCAACAGCGAAAACGCCAGCAGCAAGGGCAGTGCAGCAAACAGCGGCAACACCACCCAGGTGGAGGTGACCAGCATCACGCCATGGCGCGGATGCAACTCGCGCGAGAACTGGCCAAAGCCGCGCCACAGGCTCACGCCGCAGGCCAGGGTGATCATCATGGACAGCGGATAGGCCAGCATCACACCATCGGCAAACCACCAGGAAAACGCCCACGGCACACCCATGGCCAGCGCGAAGAACATCAGCAGCAGGCCAAGCACATGGAGAACCGGGAACAGGTCTTTCATACCGGCAACGCCAACACTAGAAGAAGGTGGCGCTGACGCGGAACAGCTTTTCCACGTCGCGGATCAAGCGCTTGCGCGGCAGGAAGATGACCACATGGTCGTTGCTCTCTATCACCGTGTCACCATTGGGAATGATCACCTGGGGCGGCGGCAGGTCGGCAACATCGTCGTCGGCTGGCACCGTGTGCGACTCTGGCAGACCACGCACCACCAGGCCGATATGCGCCTCCGCCGGCAGGCGTATCGCATCCACCTTGCGGCCCACCACCCGCGAGGTCTTGCGGTCGCCGCGCGCCACGATCTCCAGCGCCTCGGCCACGCCCCGGCGCACACTGTGCACGGCTTGTACATCACCCTGGCGCACATAGGCCAGCAGTTCACCCAGCATGGCCTGTGCGGGCGACAGCGCAATGTCGATCTGCGTGCCGTGCATCAGGTCGGCATAACTGCGCCGGTTGATCAGCGCCAGCACGCGGGTCGCGCCCATTTGTTTGGCCAGCAGGCTGGCCATGATGTTGTCTTCGTCGTCACTGGTGATGGCGAGGAACAGGTCCACATCTTCAATGCCCTCCTCCTCCATCAGGTCTTCGTCGGTGGCGTCGCCCTGCAGCACCAGCACTTCGGCCGGCAAGATGGTGGCCAGCTCGACACAGCGCTGCGGATTCGACTCTATGACCTTGACGTTGTAATTCTGCTCGGACTGGCTGAGCTGCAACGCCAGGCGCAGACCAACACGGCCGCCACCGGCAATCAGGATGCGTTGCACCGGCCGCGCCGTGGCCGGATCACGTCTATGCAAGGCATGCAGCACGGCCGGAATATGCTCGCGCGCGGCCAGCACAAACACTTCGTCGCCGGGCTGTATGCGCACATTGGCTTCACAGATGATGAAGCGGTCGGCCTCTTCTTCGAGCCGCCGGTAGATGGCCACGATGCGCATGGCCACACCCGGCACCAGCGCCGCCAGCTCGGCAATGTTGTGGTTGACCAGGGGTGCACCGGCCACGGCACGCACCGACACCATACACGCCAGTCCGCCCGCGAACTCGCGCACCTGCAGCGCCTCCGGGTGCTCCACCAGCTTGCCTATGTAATTGGTCAGCGACGCCTCAGGGCAGATGATTTGATCGACCGCAAAACCGTCGTGGCCCATCAGTTCGTGGTGCTCTTGAAAGCCGCTGGAGCGCACACGGGCGATGCGGGTCGGCACGCTGAACATCATCTGCGCCAGCTTGCAGGCCACCAGATTGGTTTCGTCGCGTGCGGCACAGGCGATCAGCAAATCGGTATCACGCGCGCCAGCATCGGCCAGCACTTCCGGGTCGACGCCGCTGCCTACCACGCCGCGCAAGTCCAGCCGGTCCTGCAGCTCGCGCAGGCGCTCGGGATCGCTGTCGATGACGGTGATGTCGTTCTGCTCGGACAGCAGCGCGGACGCCACACTTTCACCAATGCGGCCGGCGCCAATGATCAGAATTTTCATGCTGGATCCTCAGCTACACAACGGTGGGCCAGGCAAGCAGTGAATGTCTTGGTCTTGCACTGCCGCCAATTGTGCGGGGCTCACCTGGTCGGGGGCAATCTCGGCCAATGGCAACAGCACAAAAGCACGATGCAGCATACGCGGATGCGGCAGCGTCAGCTGCGGGCTGTCGATATGGCTTTGGCCATACCGCAGCAGGTCCAGGTCGAGTGTGCGCGGGGCGTTGAAATACGGCCGCTCTCGGCCTGCGCCCTGCTCTATGTTTTGTAGCTGCTGCAGCAAATCTGGCGCGCTCAAATGCGTCAAAACCTCTACAACTCCATTCAGGTAATCGGGACCGCTGGAATCGATGGGGGCGCTGCTGTAGAGCGACGAGCCGAGCACCAGGCGGGTACCGGGCAGCGCGGCAATCGCCTGACCGGCAGCACGCAGAGCGGCAGCCGCATCACCCAGATTAGCGCCCAGCGCGACAAAGGCCCGAACTTCAGGCCGCGCGCCCAGGCCAGGAAAATCAGTCACCGCTGCCTGCGTTGGGTGCGCCCGCGCCACCAGCTTCGGCGCGTCCGGCACCCGCTGGTTTGCGACGGCGGCGGCGTTTGCGTGGCGCCGCAGCTTCGCCGCTCTCGCCCGTGACGCCTGCTTCACTGGCCTGCGCTACAACTGCGGCTTCAGCCGCAGCGTCACCCGCAGGCATGGCGGCCTTCTTGGCCGGAGCCGCACGCTTGGCAGCACCTTCGGCTGCGGCTTGACGTGGCACACGCACCACGCGCTGGCGTTGGTTGGCTTCTTCGCGCGCCTGGGCCAGCAGGTCTTCGCGTTTGTCGTCATCACCGACACTGAACTCTTGCCACCATTCACCCAGGGCTTCGTCGACCTCGCCGGTGTCGGCGCGCAGGCGCATGAAGTCGAACGCGGCGCGGAAACGCGGCTGGTCGATCAGGCTGAAGGCCGCGCTGCCGGTGCGCTTTTCAAAGCGTGGCTGCATCAGCCAGATTTCGCGCATGTCGCCGGCCAGTTTGCCACGGCCGGACACGTCGCCTATACGCGAGTCGAACACATCGTTGATGGCATCTTGCAGCGCCGCAAACGGCGGTTGGCGGTGTTTGTTCTGGCGCTGCGCCCAGCCTTCGCGTACATCGGCCCACAACACACAGGCCAGCAGGAAGCTCGGTGCCACGGGTTTGCCTTCGCCGACGCGGCGGTCGGTGTCTTGCAGGGCGGCGCGCACAAACGGCTGGTCGGCGCGCTCCACCACCACGTCCAGCAGCGGGTAGATGCCGGTCGCCATGCCAAGCGCCTTGAGCTGCTCTATGGTGGCAATGGCGTGGCCGGTTTGCAGCAGCTTGAGCATCTCGTCGAACAAGCGGCTCTGCGGCACATCGGCCAGCAGCTTTTGCGAGTGGACCAAGGGTGCGGCCGTTTTCGGCTCGAGCTTGAATCCACGCGCGCCCAGCTTGGCGGTAAAACGCACAGCCCGGATGATGCGCACCGGGTCTTCGCGGTAACGCGTGGCCGGGTCGCCAATCATGCGGATGATGCGTTTCTTGCTGTCCGCCATGCCACCGTGGTAGTCCACCACGATCTGGCTCTTGGGGTCGTAATACATCGCGTTGATGGTGAAGTCGCGGCGCGCGGCGTCTTCGTCTTGCGGGCCCCACACGTTGTCGCGCAGCACGCGGCCGCTCGAATCCACCGCGTGTTTCATGTTCGCCAGTTCACTCTTGCTGGTGCGCTCGTTGCCTTTGACCTGCTCGGCCGCAGCATTGTCCATCTGCGCGCGGAAGGTCGAGACCTCAATCACCTCGTGCTCGCGCCCGCGGCCATACACCACGTGCACGATGCGAAAACGTCGGCCGATGATGAAGGCGCGCCGGAACAGGCCTTTGACCTGCTCGGGCGTGGCGTTGGTGGCCACGTCAAAGTCTTTGGGGCGCATGCCGACCAGCAGGTCGCGCACGGCGCCGCCGACGATATAGGCCTCAAACCCGGCTTGTTGCAAGGTGCTGACCACACCGATGGCGCGTTCGTCCACCAGATTCGGGTCTATGCCGTGGACTGCGGGGCCCACTTCCACGCGTTTGCCGAGTTTGTTTTTCTTGGCCGCAGCAGCGGAGGCGGGTTTCTTCCCGAGAAGCTTGTCGATGAATTGCTTGATCATGTTAATTTTTGGAACAGGTCGAGTATGCGCCATCCGCGCTCGGTCGCGATCGCGCGCAGCCGTTCGTCGGGATTGGTCGCCACCGGATGGTTGACCTTTTCCATCAGCGCGAGGTCGTTGATGGAGTCTGTGTAAAAGGTGATGTCGACGTCGCCCCAATCTAGGCCACGCGCGGCCAGCCACTGCGCCACACGCGTGACCTTGCCCTCACGTGCCGAGGGCACGCCATGGATGTCGCCGGTGATCCAGCCGGGTTGGCCATCCACACCCTGGGTGCGCGCCAGCTCCACGGCCAGCAGTTCCGACACGCCCAGCTCGCTCGCAATCGGCCGGGTCACAAAGTCGTTGGTGGCCGTGACGATGACCACCATGTCGCCCGCATCCTGGTGTTGCCGCACCAGCGCACGCGCTTGCGGCGTGATCGCAGGCAGCACCATGGAGCGCATGAAATCAGCGTGTGCCGCTATTGATTTTTCTGCACCCTGGAGGCGTGCGGCGTCGGTGGCAAAACGCACGTAGTCGTGGATGTCCAACGTGCCGGCCTTGTAGTGGGCATAGAACTCGTCGTTGCGTTGCTTGAATTCGGCCGGGTCGGTCCAGCCGATCTGTGTGGTGAACACACCCCAGGAATAGTCGGAATCTATGGCCAGCAGGGTGTGGTCCAGATCGAAAAGCGCCAGCTTTTTCATGCTTGCCTTGGATGCCGATAGAGATGAATGAAAGCGCCCTCTTCGCGGGGAACGCCGCGGAACCGGCTTTGCCGGGCCGCTGACGTTGCCCCCTGCAAGGGGGTTGGCAGCCACACGAAGTGGGCAAGTCTGGGGGTGTTCACAAATTCTCCAGCATGGATTTGATCAGGGGAATCGTCAGCCCGCGCTGGGTCTGCATGGCAAAGCGGTCGAGATGGTCGAGCAATTGCATCAGGCTGCCCAGGTCGCGGCTGAAGCGTTTGAGCATGAAATCAACCACTTCCGTGCTGAGCTCCAGCCCACGCGCCTCGGCCTCAGACTGCAGCACGGCACGGCGTTCGTCTTCGTTGAGCAACTGCAGCGCGTAGATGTGGCCCCAGCCCAGGCGCGTGCGCAAATCGTCGCGCAGCAGCAGATCGGCCGGCGGCGCATCACCCGCGCCCAGAACCCAGCGTTGCCAGGTTTGCGCGTTGACGAACCATTTAAACGCCGCGTGTTGCTGCTCGGCGTTGAACAGGTGCACATCGTCCATCAGGATCGCGGCCCAGCGCTCGTCGAACTCGGGTGGCGACAATTCGCTGGGGTCCAGCCAGCCAACCACGGCGCCCTGCTCGCGCAGCGATTCACGCACGGCTTTGAGCAAATGGGTCTTGCCACTGCCGCTGGGCCCCCAGATGTAGCTGGGCACAGGTGAACGTGTGGTCTGGCTGGTCTCGGGCCCGGCCCAGAGTTGCAAATGGCGCAACGCGGCTTCATTGGCGCCGGGAAAGAAGTTTTGCAGCGTAGGCCCCGAGGCCATACCGATATCGAGCACCATTTGCTGCATATGCCGAGGCTGGGTCACACCTTGCCCCCGGTATAGAGTGGGCTGGCCAGATAACCGGTGCGCAGGCGGCGAATCGCCACCAGCAGCACGGCACTCGCCGGCAAGGCGATCAGCACGCCCACAAAACCAAACACCTGGCCAAACGCCAGCAGCGCAAAAATCACCGCCAGCGGGTGCAGGCCAATACGCTCCCCCACCAGGCGCGGCGTGAGCACCAGGCTTTCCAGCAGTTGCCCCAGACCAAACACAACAGCCACCATCACCACCACCTTGGCCACACCCAATTGCAATAGCCCGGCCAGGATGGCCAGCAGCAGCCCCAAACCAAAACCCAGGTAAGGCACAAACATGGCCAGGCCGGTGAACAGACCAATCGGCAGCGCCAGATCCAGGCCAAACAGCGCCAAACCAATGCTGTAGAACGCCGCCATGATCAGCATCACCAGAATCTGGCCGCGCAGATATTGGCCCAACACCTCATCGGCCTCGTGGGTGAAGCTGTCAAAACCGGGGCGCGCACGCACCGGCACCAGCTCTTTCAGCCGTGCCACAAACGGCTTCCAGTCCATCAGCAGATAAAACAAGGCCACCGGGATCAGCACGGCATTGCCCACCACCGCCAGGGCCACACTGCCGCCCAGCTTGAGTGAGGACAAGGCAGACGCCAACGAGGCTTCGGTGTTGTCATTCAAATACTGGCTCAGCAGACTTTTCAGGCTGGCGATGTCCAATGACACCTTCAGGCCCCACTGCGCCAGAAGTGGCTGCAGCCAGTCGTTGAAGCGGTCCAGCCCACGGGGCAGTTGCTCGCGCAGCAGCGGGATTTCCTTGGCCACGATGGGCACGATCAACAGCAGCAAAGCCATCAGCGCCAGCAAGAACAGCAGCTCCACCAGCATCACGGCCAACACCCGCGGCACCCGCCCGCCTGCAGCGCGGTCAAGCCGGTCGACCACCGGGGTCAAGCCATAGGCCAGCACGGCAGCCACCACAAAGGGCACCAGCACCGGGCCGAGCAGCCACAGCGCCAGCACGGTCACGGCGGCAATCGACAACCAGGCCAGGGCGTGGCGTTGGGTCGAGGTCAGTTGCATGAGAAGAAAAAGAACATTCAGAGCGCCACAGCAGTGGCCGGTTGGAGTTCGTTGCGGGTCACGGTCCGCAGGCGCGGGACGCGGCAGGGTCAGTAGCCCTTAAAATCAGGCAAATTCTATAGGGATGCGTGCACTTCTCCGCGCTGCGTATCCTGTTTCTGCCCTTTCCCTTCACTGGTTTTCCTCCAAGCAGCTTCAACATGACCTCATCCAACGCCACGCCCCTCTCGTACAAGGACGCCGGAGTCGACATCGACGCAGGTGACGCCCTGGTCGACCGCATCAAGCCTTTGGCCAAGAAAACCATGCGCGAAGGCGTGCTGGCCGGCATCGGCGGCTTTGGCGCGCTGTTTGAAGTGCCCAAGCGCTACAAAGAACCGGTGCTGGTGAGCGGCACCGACGGCGTGGGCACCAAGCTGCGCCTGGCATTTGAATGGAACATGCACGACACCGTGGGCATAGACCTGGTGGCCATGAGCGTGAACGACGTGCTGGTGCAAGGCGCCGAGCCGCTGTTCTTCCTCGACTACTTTGCCTGCGGCAAGCTCGACGTGGACACCGCTGCAGCGGTGGTGGGCGGCATCGCCAAGGGTTGTGAGCTGTCTGGCTGCGCCCTCATAGGCGGCGAAACCGCTGAAATGCCCGGCATGTACCCGCCCGGTGAATACGACCTCGCAGGTTTTGCGGTTGGCGCGGTCGAAAAGAGCAAAATCCTGACGGGCCAGACCGTGGCCGCCGGCGACGTTGTACTCGGCCTGGCCTCAAGCGGCGTGCACTCCAACGGCTTCAGCCTGGTGCGCAAGTGCATAGAACGCGCGGAAGCCGCGGGCACACTGCCCGCCACGCTGGACGGCAAGCCGTTTAAACAGGCGTTGATGGAGCCCACCCGCCTGTATGTGAAGAACGTGCTGGCCGCGCTGGCCCAGCATCCGATCAAGGCGCTGGCACACATCACCGGCGGCGGTTTGCTGGAAAACATTCCGCGCGTGTTGCCCGAAGGCACGGCTGCACATCTGAAGGCTGGCAGCTGGCCACAAACCGAACTCTTCGCCTGGCTGCAAAACACGGCCGGCATCGACGATTTTGAAATGAACCGCACCTTCAACAACGGTATCGGCATGGTGGTGGTGGTGCCCGCGGCTGAAGCCGAAGCCACTGCCGCCACGCTGCGCGCAGCCGGTGAAACGGTCTACACCATTGGTGCCATTGCAGCGCGTGGCCAAGGTGCGGCGGTGGTCGTGGCCTAAGGCCTCAGGCAGCCCCCTAAAAAAAGGCCCGCTGGTTCGCCAGCGGGCCTTTTTTCTTGCGCCTTCAGCTGATCAAGCGGCCGCTTCGCGCGGCGCAGGCAAACGCCCGGCAGCGCGCTCTTGCAGCACAGCGGCATCGCCCGCCAGCGTGAAGATGGCCACTGTCTGCACCAACTGCTGGGCCTGGCTTTCCAGGCTCTGCGCGGCGGCGGCACTCTGCTCCACCAGTGCGGCGTTTTGCTGCGTGGAGTTGTCCAACTGCGCCACCGCTTGGCTGATCTGCGTCACGCCCGTGCTTTGCTCGGCACTGGCGGCACTGATGTCGCTGACGATGAGGCTCACGCGGCGAATCGCCTCCACCACCTCCTGCATGGTTTGACCGGCCTGGTCGACCAGGGCCGTGCCCTGCCCGACTTGCGCCACGCTGTTGTTGATCAAGGCCTTGATCTCCTTGGCGGCGCCGGCACTGCGCTGCGCCAGGCTGCGCACTTCACCGGCAACCACGGCAAAGCCACGGCCCTGCTCGCCCGCACGCGCCGCTTCGACTGCGGCGTTCAACGCCAGGATGTTGGTCTGGAACGCAATGCCGTCGATCACGCTGATGATATCGGCAATTTTGCTTGAGCTGGTGTTGATGCCGCGCATGGTGCTGACCACTTGCAACACCACCTCGCCGCCCCGGGTGGCCACGCCCGAAGCGTCTTGCGCCAGTTGGCTGGCGGTTCTGGCGTTGTCGGCGTTGTTGCGCACCGTGGTGCTGAACTCTGTCATGGTGGAGGCGGTTTCTTGCAAAGCGCTGGCCTGCTGCTCGGTACGCAGGCTGAGATCGGCGTTGCCGCTGGCGATCTGCGCTGAGCCGGTGGCGATCGAGTCTGACGCACCGCGCACCTGGCCGACGATCTGCACCAGGCTTTGCTGCATGGCGCCCAGAGACGCCAGCACACTGCCCATAGGTGCGTTTTGCACACCGACCACCGGGCGCAAATCGCCGTCGGCCACACGCTGCGCCGCTTCACCCAAGGTGCCCGGCTCGGCACCCAGCGCGCGCGACAAGCTGCGCGTGAGCCAGATGCCCGCCACGGCGGCGGCGGCAAAAGCCAGCACACAGGCCGACACCAGCAAGCGCCACGCCAAAGTGAACTGCTCATCGGCCTGGGCAATCAGCTGCTGCGCACGGTCTTCGGTGGAGCGCGAAAACTCTTCCGTCTTCGCCACCAGCGCCGCCAGCAGGGGGCGGCATTCTTCGTTCATTTTGAGGATGGCTTGATCGCGCTTTTGCTGCAAGGCCAGGTCCACAATCGCCAGCGCAACCGGGCCATAGGCGGCTTCGACCTTGTCGATCTCGGCCACCAGTTGCCTGTCGGCCGGGAGCACGCCGGGCTGCGCCATCTGCTCTTTGAGCTTGGCCAAACGAGTCTGTACGTCCTGGTGCGCTTCCACAACGGCCGCCTTCTCCACCGCAATGTCGGCCGGCCGGGTGACCAGCACCAGGTTGCGCGCAGCAATGGCGCGGCGGTCTACCGCTGTGCGCACCTGCTCAGCCAGTTCGGCGCGGGCCTGTATGCCGTCGACAAAGCCAACAAACATACGGTTCGCGTTGCCCAACTCACGGACGGCCAAACCCGAGGTGAGCAACACCAAAATCGCCAATCCACCAAAAGCGGTCGTGAGTTTGGCGCGTACGGTCCATTGCGCAGAAGTCGACATCGTTTAATCCATTTGCTACAAAACCAGGAGCACCGCTGCACTTGCCCTAGCCCTGACGCAACGCGATAACGCACCATCGTGAACCATTTAAGACAAAAGCCGCAAGATTTGCATACATCGCACATCCAACACATTTGTTTTGCTGTTTGGCGAGCGGCACGGAATGTAAATTATTTGTCAATGAAATGCGAACTATTCCCATGATTTGCATCAATAAACGATGCATGGGGCTTCATTTGCTTAATATCCTAAGCAAATCGACCGTCAATGTTTGCTTTGTGCGGCTTTGAGCCAATCGATAAACGCCCGCAAGGCCGGACTCACCTGGCGCCTATCCGGGTAATAAAGCTGAAAACCTGGCTCGGGCGGACACCAATCGGCCAAGGCTTGCACCAAGTTGCCGCTTTTCACGTCTGCAGCGGCCATGGCCTCATAGACGTAGGCCCAGCCGACCCCACCCAGGGCAGCACCCAGCGCGAGTCGCTGATCGTCCACGGTGAGCGGGCCGTTCACGTTCAGCGTCCGAACCACCTCAGCCTTGCGAAACTGCCAGTGGTACAAGGCGCCGCTGGGGAAACGTTGGCGTATACAAGGACGCGCCAGCAGATCATCCGGCACCAGCGGCTCACCCTGGGTTCGCGCCACAGACGGCGTCGCCACCACGGTGAAACGCTGCATAGGCCCCACGGGTATTGCCACCATGTCGCGTGGCAAGGCCTCGGGAAAACGCACACCGGCATCAAAACCACCGGGCACGATGTCGGCCATCGCATCCTGACTGCTCACCTCCAGATGAATGCCGGGGTGGGCCCGCAGAAAGCCGCCGAGCAGCGGCTCCAGCCATAGGCTGGCAGCGCTGCGCGGCAGATTCAAGCGCAAGGTGCCGCGTACCTCGGTTTGAAACTGCCCGACATTGGCCATCGCCGCGTCCAAGCCCGCGAGCAGCGGGCGCAACTCGGCCAGCAGTTGTTTGCCAGCCTCGGTGGGCGCCACACTGCGCGTGGTGCGCTGCAACAGCGGCACCCCAAGCGACTGCTCCAAGGTGCGCACGGCTTGGCTCAGTGCCGAGGGCGACACGTTCATGGCCAGCGCTGCGCGCCTGAAGCTGGCCCATTCGGCCACGGCAGACAAGGCGCGTAAATGCAGCAGCTCGGGTGTAGGCATGGCGTCCATTCATTAACCAAACAGCACAGTACGTACTGATTTCGCCCGATTGTGCCGCAAACGTTTGCAGTGGATGATGCAGCCCTTGCCACTTCACCAACTTGATAAAACACCATGCACACAGCCGCCTCGACCCCTACCCGCGCACTTGCCGGCCACCAAATCCAGCCACTAGGCTTGGGCTGCATGGGCATGAGCGAGTTTTACGGCGCGCATGACGACGCCGAATCCCTGGCGACGCTGCACGCCGCGCATCAGCTCGGTGTGCGGCATTTCGACACGGCCGACACCTATGGCTTTGGCCACAACGAAGAGTTGCTGGGCCGTTTTTTGCGCGGACTGTCATCGGCCCAACGCGCCGAGCTGGTGGTCGCCACCAAGTTCGGCATCGTGCGCCAGCCCGGCCAATACGAGCGCCGCATAGACAACACAGCGGCTTACATTCGCAGCGCCGCAGAGGCTTCGTTGCGCCGCCTGGGTGTGGAGTGCATAGACCTCTATTACTGCCACCGGCGCAACCCGGAAGTGCCGATAGAAGACATGATGGGCGCCTTGGCCGACCTGGTGCGCGCCGGCAAGATAGGCGCCATTGGTTTGTCGGAAGTCAGCGAGGAAACGCTGCGCGCGGCCCATGCGGTGCACCCGGTAGCTGCCGTACAAAGCGAGTATTCGTTGTGGGAGCGCGGTGCCGAAGCCCGGGTGTTGCCCGCCACCCGCGAACTTGGTGCGGCCTTTGTCGCCTACAGCCCGCTAGGGCGCGCATTTCTCACCAACCAGCCGCCGGCCGATAACAGTCTTGCAGCCGACGACTTCCGCCGCGCACTGCCGCGTTTTCAAGGTGAAGCCGGCCAGGCCAACCAACAGTTGCACACCAGCATGGCGGCGATGGCCGCCGAACTGGATCTGCCTGTGGCCACCATCGCATTGGCCTGGGTGCTGCAAAAGCAGCCCCATGTGCTGCCGATTCCGGGCACACGCCGCCAACGCCACCTGGCGCAGAACCTCGCGGCCAGCACGGTCGTGCTGCCCATGCCGGTCATGCAGCGGCTGGACAGCTTGTTTGCGGCCGGAAGCGTACAGGGTGCGCGTTATCCAGACGCCGGCTGGGCCGGGGTCGAGACCCGCTGACCAGCGCCGGGCCAGCGCCGCCAGCCAGCACCAGCCTGGGCGCGCTAGACTGCGACTCCACTCGCAACACACAGAGGCCACACATGTTTGATATCTCTACCCTGGCCACCTTTGTGGCCGTGGTGCTGGGTTTGTTTTTGATTCCCGGCCCCGCCGTGTTGCTGGTGTTGACGCGCACCGTGCAAGGCGGGCGCAAGGTGGGCATCTACACCGGTTTGGGCGTGGCGGCAGGCGACTTCCTGCATACGCTGTGTGCGGCGGTCGGTTTGTCGGCTTTGCTGATGACTTCAGCCCTGGCCTTTAATGTCGTCAAGTGGGTGGGCGCGGCCTATCTGCTGTACCTGGGCCTGCGCGCTCTGTGTGCCAAGCCCGCCGGCGCGTCGGCCGGCCAGCCTACGGCCGCCCCCATCAGCGCCCGCCAGGCCTTTTGGCAAGCCATTCCGGCCGAGCTTTTGAATCCCAAGACGGCCTTGTTTTTCCTGGCCTTTCTGCCGCAGTTTGTGCAGCCGGAACAGGGTTCCTCGTTTCTGCAGTTTGCGCTTCTGGGCTTGATTTTTGTGGCACTGAGTGCGCTCTACACCACGCTGCTGGTACTCGCCATCCGGCCCCTGGGGCGGCTCGTCAAGCGCCTGGCCTGGCTCACACGCTGGCAACACAAGATCATTGGTGTGTTGTTCATCTCACTGGGCTTGCGGGTGGCCATGCAAGCGCGCTGAAGACGCACCAATAAATGTCTCAAAATGATCTAATCTGGTCTTTTTGTGCATTTCATGCAGGCCACTGGCGCAGCAAAATAAAGCGCATCAACCTTCATCCCTCGAAAGTACCGCGCCATGAAAAAATGTCTCATAGTGATCGACGTGCAAGAGTCGTTCCGCCACCGCCCGTTCTTCACCGAGGACGCCCTGCCGGCCTATCTGCAGGCGCAGAACGCGCTGATTGAAGGCTGCGTGCGCGCCGGTGTGCCGGTGGTGCGGGTGTTGCACAGCAGCGGTGCCAACACGGTAGAAAACCCGTTTTCTGCCGCCTCTGGTCACGTGCGCCCACTGGAAGGTCTGGTCGATTTCACTCCCGCCGCTACTTTCACCAAAAGCCGCCACAGCGCGCTGGTGGGTACGGGGCTGGATGTGTGGCTCACGCAAAACGGTGTGCAGCGCTTGTTGGTCAGCGGCATCCGCACCGAGCAGTGCTGCGAAACCACCACGCGCCATGCGTCCGACCTGGGCTGGGAAGTGGATTTTGTGCTGGACGCCAACCACACCTGGGACATGACGCAAGCCGACGGCAGCAGATTGGCGGCGGCAGACATCAACACCCGCACGGCCACCGTGCTGGCGGGTCGCTTTGCGCGCGTCGTCAACTCCGCACAGGCACTGGAAGAACTGGCGGTGGCCGCGTGACCCTGCAAGTCCAAATCCTCGCGTTTGACGATGTTGAAGCGCTAGACCTGGCCGGCCCGTACGAGGTCTTCACCACCGCCACCCGCATGGGCCTGCGTGTGCGGCCCGACGCAGCACCACGCTTCAACGTGGTGTGTGTGGCACGCGACAACGCCACTGTGCGCGCCCGCGCGGGCTTGTCCATCGTCGCCGAACACAGCTTTGCCAACGCGCCCCGGGCCGATGTGCTGATCGTGCCCGGCGGCGTCACCACCCAGGCCGAAGCCTGCGCCGCCACCCGTGCCTGGATCGCCCAGGCCAGCGCGCAGGCGCAGATCACCGCATCGGTCTGCACCGGCGTTTTTCTGCTGGCAGAGAGTGGCGTCCTGCAGCCGGGCGAACCGGTTACCACACACTGGGAAGACATGGCCGAGCTGCGCCAGCGCTACCCCTGGCTGAAGGTGGAAGACGCGCCGCGCTGGGTCGACAACGGCCGCATCGTTACCTCAGCCGGCATCAGCGCCGGCATAGACATGAGCCTGCACCTGGTGGCGCGTTTGGCCAGCCCGGCCTTGGCCGAACGCACGGCGCGGCAGATGGACTACCCCTACCGGCCCGAGCCGCTTTGAAGCCCCGATGAGCACACCCGGCCCTGGCCCCATACAAGTCTTGTTTGTGCTGCTCGACAGCAGCCTGGTGCTCGACTGGGCCGGTCCGGCCGAGGCCTTGCGCATGGCCAACCAGGACCTGCTGGGCAGCGGCGCGGCGGCGCGGTTCACGCTGGCATTCGTCAGCCCCACAGCGCAGACCCAGGGCTCGGTCGGCATCACCCTCGCCGGCCTGGCGCCCCTGCCCGATCTGAGTCCGGGAGACACGCCGCCCACCTGGGTGGTGCTGGTGGGCATGCCGGGCAGCACCATCGACGTCAGCAGCGAAGCCGCGCGCACATTGCTGCATTGGCTGCGCGGCCTGCGCCTGCAGCGCGAGCGCCTGGAGCTGGTCGCGATTTGCGCCGGTGCGTTGCTGGCGGCGCACGCCGGCCTGCTGGCCGGGCGTCGCGCCACCACACACCACCACCATCTGGCCGAGTTGCAGCAGGTGGAAGCACGCTGCGACGTGGTGGCCAACCGGGTGTTTGTGGAAGATGCACCGGTCTATAGCAGCGCCGGGGTGACCGCCGGCCTAGACCTGATGCTGCAGCGAATTGGCGACCACTGCGGTGAAGCACTGGCCGCACGTGTGGCCCAGCGCATGGTGGTGGGCCTGCGGCGCAGCGCACACGACCCAGAACTGTCGCCTTTCCTCGCCCACCGCAACCACCTGCATCCGGCGTTACACCGCCTGCAGGATGCGGTCAGTGCCCAGCCGCAAGACGACTGGAGCGTGCCGCGCATGGCGGCGCTGGCGCATGTGTCGCCGCGCCATCTGGCACGGCTGTTTCTGGAGCACACCGGGGTGTCGCCGCTGCAGTATCTGCGTGGCCTGCGTTTGGCCTTGGCGGAACGTGTGTTGCGCGCGGGCGGCAACGTCACCCAAGCCGCGGCCGATGCGGGCTTCACGTCGGACACACAACTGCGGCGAACCTGGCGCCAGGCCGGACGCAGCGCGCCGCCGTCGCAGTGGCCACGTGGCACTGGTGCCACTGGCGGCACTGGCACTGGCGGCACTGGCACTGGTGGCACTGGCAGTAGCGCAACAACACACCGCGCCGGCGCAACGCAAGCACTAGCAAATTAAGAGCATCTCACGCTTTCCCAGCATGCGCTGGCGGCCGATCTTTCTTGCGGTATTTTGAGTGGCGCGCTGAACCCAGCCTCGACCGCGCTTCAAGCCGCCTGGTCGGCCATCACCGTCGCCAACACCTTGTCAACACGGCGGCCGTCCATGTCGACGACCTCAAACGTCCAGCCGGCGCATTCAATGGTCTCGCCTGCGGTGGGCAGATGACCCGAGACCGACAATAACAAACCAGCCACGGTGTTGTAGCGGCCGCGGTCTTCTTCGGGCAGCTCGGCGCGGATATCGAGCTGGCTCTTCATCTCGCCTATGGGCATCAGGCCGTCCAGCAGCCAACTGCCATCGGCGCGCTGCGTGGCCCAGGCGTCCCCCTCGGTTTGCGGGCGCAGTTCGCCGGTAATCGCCTCCAGCAGGTCACGCGGTGTCATCATGCCTTGCACCACACCGTACTCATCGACCACAAACACCACACGTGCGGACTTGGCGCGGAACTGCTCCAGCAGCTCCATGCCGCTGAGGGTTTCGGGCAAAAAGACTGCCGGCTGGGCATGTGTATCAATGCTGCCCGCATGTGTGGAGCCCAATTCGAGCAGGCGGGCGACGCTGATCACGCCCACCACGTCATCCAGAGAGCCACGGCACACGGGATACCAGGAGTGGGTGCTGCGTTCACCGCCACTCGCGGCTTTTTCCAGGGCTTGAGCCACGCTGCTGCTCGCCTCCAGCCAATCCATGTCGGCACGCGGCACCATCAGCGAGGTCAGAGGACGGTCATCCAGATGGAACACGTTCTGCACCATCCGGTGCTCGTGTTCCTCAATCACACCGGCTTCGCGGCCTTCATCCAGGCTGGCGGAAATTTCTTCTTCCGTCACCGAACGGCCCGCCGCATTGTCGACCTGCAGCAGCTTCAACACCGCCATGGTGCTGAGCGACAACAGGCGCACAAACGGTTTTGCCACGCGCGCCACCCAGGTCATGGGCCGCGCCACAAAGCGCGCCACAGGCTCAGGGTAAAGCTGGCCGATGCGCTTGGGCACCAGCTCACCAAACACAATCGTCACAAAGGTGATCACCGTGATGACCAGGGCAGTGGCGGTGATTTCTGCCGGCTGCCCCGGAACCCCCAGGCCTTGCAGCCAGCGGGCCAGGCTTTCACTGAAGGCCGCTTCGCCCAAGATGCCGTTGAGCATGCCGATGGAGGTGATGCCGACCTGCACCGACGAAAGAAACTGGGTCGGATCGTCCAACAGCTTGAGTGCGGCCTGCGCCCCCTTGTCGCCGGTTTCGGCCATTGCCGCGAGCCGCGCCTTGCGGCTGGATGCGAGTGCCAACTCGGACATGGCAAACACACCATTGAGCAATGTCAAAAACGCGATCAGCAGGAAATCCATGGAAGCAATGTGAGAATGAACACCATGGCAATGTACTTGATCGGTGACATACAAGGCTGCGATGCTGCGCTGGAGCAACTGTTGCAGAAGATTGATTTCTCGCCCAGCCGCGACACACTGGTACTGCTGGGCGACCTGGTGAACCGCGGTCCCAGTTCGGCGGCCGTGCTGCGCCGCCTGGCGGGTTATGGCGCGGCCGCGCGTTGCCTGCTGGGCAACCACGACCTGCATCTGCTGGCCGCCGCGTACGGCGTGCGCCCGGCGCATAGGCTGGACACACTGCAAAACATCCTCACCGCACCCGATCGGCAGGCCATGCTCGATTGGCTGCGCCAACAAAACATGGCCTTGCTGGAACACGTAGCCGGCGCGCCGCTGCTGATGGTGCATGCCGGTGTGTTGCCAAGCTGGAGCGCGAAGAAAACCATCAGTCTTGCCGCCGAGGTCGAGACCGTGCTGCGTGGCCCTGCCCTGCCCGACTTTCTGCGCCAGATGTATGACAACCAGCCCGACCAATGGAGCGACGCGCTGCAAGGCATGGAGCGTATCCGCGTCATCGTCAACGCGCTCACCCGCTTGCGTTTTTGCAGCGCGGACGGACGTATGGAGTTTGACAGCAAAGAAGGCGCGGGCTCTGCCCCCGAGGGCTATATGCCGTGGTTCGATGTGCCACACCGGCGCACGGCGGATATCACCGTGGCGTTTGGCCACTGGTCGACACTGGGCTGGCTGGAGCGGCCCGATGTGTGGTCGCTAGACACCGGCTGTGTGTGGGGTGGCAAGCTCAGCGCCTTGCGTGTGGGCGCCAGGCTGGCTGAGCACACCTTGGTGCAGGTGCAGTGCGCCCAGGCGCAACAGCCCGGGAAATAAGCCGCCGAAAAAAAAAGCGCAAGCCTCAGGCTGCGCTTTCTTGATCTCACGCCTGGCGCGTGTGGACCGAACCGGGCTTAAACGTCGGCGGTCACATTCACCGGGGCGACTTCCACCTTGGCCTGGAACAAAGCCGCCACTCGGCGCTTGGGCTTGATGTTGGTCGAAATACCCTTGCCCATGTTCTTGCGCATGGAGGCTTCCCAAGCCGGCGCGGCTTCGCTGGGCGCGGCGCTTGGCTCATAGGGTTTGTCGAAAAACGGATCCCGCGAGGCACGTGGTGTGCTCGGGCGCGGGCTACGCGCGGGCGCGCCGCTGCCACGGCTTGGGCGCAGCTCGTCGATCACGTCGCGCGGATCATCGCCACCCCAGGCACGGCGGCCATCGTTGAGGCGGCCCTGGGTCTTGATGCGCGGCGTGTCTTCTTCGAACTCCACGGCTTCCAACTCGATCTTGGTGCGTATGAGTTTCTCGATATCACCCACCAGACGCGCATCGGAGCTGGCCACAAAACTCACCGCCAAACCAGAGGCGCCAGCACGGCCGGTGCGGCCAATGCGGTGTACGTAGTCTTCGGCGTTGAACGGCAGGTCGAAGTTGAACACGGCAGGTACGTCCTTGATGTCCAGCCCACGCGCGGCCACGTCGGTACACACCAGCAGATCGACCTCGCCCTTCTTGAACGCGTCCAGGGCCTTCAGGCGTTCGTCCTGGCTCTTGTCGCCATGCAGGGCGGCGGTCTTCAGGCCGTCACGCTCCAGTGAACGCGCCAGACGCGCGCAACCCAGCTTGCTGTTGACAAAGACAAAGGCCTGCTTGTTTTCGCGCGCCCTGATGATCTGCAGCAAGGCGCGGCGTTTGTCGTCGGTGTTGACGCTGTAGAAGTGTTGTTCCACCGTCGAGGCCGTGGCGTTGGAGCGCGCAACTTCGATGGTCACCGGATCTTGCAGGTAGCTGTTGGCCAGGCGCTTGATCTCGGGTGAGAACGTGGCCGAAAACAGCAGCGTGGTGCGCTGCTTGGGCAAGTAGCTCAAGATGCGCTGCAGATCGGGCAGGAAACCGATGTCGAGCATGCGGTCGGCTTCGTCGAGCACCACATACTCAACCTGGTTCAGCACCGCATTCTTGGCTTCGATGTGGTCCAGCAGACGGCCCGGCGTGGCCACCAGAATCTCCACGCCCTTTTTCAGCTCGGCGGTTTGCGGCTTCATGTCCATGCCGCCAAACACCACCGTGCAACGCAGGCCCGTGTGTTTGGCGTATGACTTGATGGCCTGGGCCACCTGGTCGGCCAGCTCTCGCGTGGGCAGCAACACCAAGGCCCGCACCGGGTGGCGTGCGGGCGAGGTGGAATGGTTTTCGTGCCGCAGCATGCGTTGCAGCAGGGGCAACGAGAACGCCGCAGTTTTACCCGTGCCCGTTTGGGCGGCGCCCATCACGTCGCGCCCTTGCAGCACAACGGGAATGGCTTGCGCCTGGATGGGCGTCATGGCCGTGTAACCCATGTCGGCGACGGCACGGGAAAGAGGTTCCGCAAGCTGCAGCTGCGAAAAAGAATCCAAAGGGGTATCGATCATCAAATCCAGCATTGATAGGCTATCAAGTTGATAGCACATTGCGCGCAATCGGCAATGGGAAGTCCATCATTATCGTATAAAACGGAAAATCACTCTCGTAGACCGCCTTTGACGCAGGGTCACCTGTGCCCTGAAAAGCCAAAAGCCAGCAGATCTGAACGATCTGCTGGCTTTTGCCAAAGGCGCAGCAAAGGCAGGTGAGTTGAAACTCAGTGCTTCACGGAACCGGCTTCGGTGCTGGGTGGCGTGACTTCCACGTTCACCTTCAGCGCCACGGTTTCCACCGGCGATTCATCGTCAGACAGCGGCGTGGGCATGGTTTCCAGCGCCACTTCCAGCACCTGGTCTATCCATTTCACCGGCACGATTTCCAGACCGTTCTTCACGTTCTCAGGAATGTCCTGCAAGTCCTTGGCATTCTCTTCCGGGATCAACACGGTCTTGATGCCACCGCGCAATGCGGCGAGCAGTTTTTCCTTCAATCCGCCAATGGCCGTGACTTCACCACGCAGGGTGATTTCACCGGTCATGGCCACGTCGCCGCGCACTGGAATACCGGTGAGTGCGGAGACAAAAGCCGTGGTCATCGCAGCGCCAGCGCTGGGGCCGTCTTTGGGCGTGGCGCCATCGGGCACGTGGATGTGGATGTCCTTCTTCTCGAACACTTCGTCCTTGATGCCCAGGCGGCGCGCGCGGCTGCGCACCACGGTGCGCGCGGCCTCGACCGATTCCTTCATCACGTCGCCCAGCGAGCCGGTGCGGGTGATCACACCCTTGCCCGGCATCAGCGCAGCCTCAATGGTCAGCAGATCGCCACCGACTTCGGTCCACGCCAAACCGACCACCTGGCCGACTTGGTTTTGCTGCTCGGCACGGCCATAGGTGTACTTGCGCACGCCTAGGAAGTCGTTCAGGTTGTCCGGCGTCACCACGATTTGCGGCGTCATCTGCTTGAGCAGCAAGGCCTTGACGACCTTGCGGCAGATCTTGGAGAGTTCACGCTCGAGCGAACGCACACCGGCTTCGCGGGTGTAGTAACGCACTACATCACGCACGGCGGCTTCGGTCACCAGCAACTCTTCTTCCTTCACGCCGTTGTTAGCCAACTGCTTGGGCAGCAGGTACTTCACGGCGATATTGGTCTTTTCGTCTTCGGTGTAGCCCGACAGGCGAATCACTTCCATACGGTCCAGAAGGGCCGAAGGAATATTCATGGAGTTGGAGGTCGCCACAAACATCACGTCGCTGAGGTCGAAGTCAACCTCTACGTAGTGGTCACCAAAGGTGTGGTTTTGTTCGGGGTCGAGCACTTCCAGCAGCGCGCTCGAAGGGTCGCCACGGAAATCCGTGCCCAGCTTGTCGATTTCGTCCAGCAGGAACAACGGGTTGCGTGTGCCCACCTTGTTCAGGCTTTGCAACACCTTGCCAGGCAAAGCGCCGATGTAGGTGCGACGATGGCCGCGAATTTCGGCCTCGTCACGCATGCCGCCCAGCGCCATGCGCACGTATTTACGGCCGGTCGCCTTGGCAATCGATTGGCCGAGCGAGGTCTTGCCCACGCCAGGAGGGCCAACCAGGCACAGGATAGGCGCCTTGACCTTGTCGACGCGTTGCTGCACCGCCAGGTATTCCAGGATGCGGTCCTTGACCTTGTCCAGACCGTAGTGGTCTTCGTTCAGCACGGTTTCGGCGTTGCCGAGGTTGTGCTTGATCTTGGTTTTCTTGGACCAGGGCAAGCCCACCAGCACGTCGATGTAGTTGCGCACCACGGTGGCTTCGGCCGACATAGGCGACATCAGCTTGAGCTTCTTCAGCTCGCTCTCGGCCTTCTTCAGCGCTTCCTTGGGCATCTTGGCGAGTTTGATCTTTTTCTCGATCTCCTCGATGTCCGCGCCCTCTTCGCCTTCGCCCAGTTCCTTCTGGATGGCCTTCACCTGCTCGTTGAGGTAGAAGTCGCGCTGGTTCTTTTCCATCTGGCGCTTCACGCGGCCACGGATCTTCTTGTCGACGTTCAGGATGTCGACTTCGCGCTCGAGCTGGCCAAACAGATTTTCCAGGCGTTCACGCACATCGGACAGATCCAGGACGACTTGTTTGCTGTCGAGCTTGAGTGGCAGATGCGCGGCGATGGTGTCAGCCAAACGGCCGGCGTCGTCGATGCTGGAGATGGAGGTCAGGATCTCGGGCGGGATCTTCTTGTTGAGTTTGACGTACTGGTCAAACTGCTGCATCACCGCGCGGCGCAATGCCTCGATCTCGGTGTGTTTTTGCGTCGCATCGGCTTGCGCCATAGGCGTGACATTGGCGCTGAAATGCGCCTCGCCGTCTTCGATGAAGTTGACACGCGCGCGCTGTTGCCCTTCGACCAGCACCTTGACGGTGCCATCGGGCAGTTTCAGCATTTGCAGAATGGTGGAGACACAGCCAACATCAAACATGTCGGTGACGAGGGGCTCGTCTTTGGCAGCGGCCTTTTGCGCCACCAGCATGATGCGGCGCTCGGCTTCCATCGCGGCTTCTAGGGCCTTGATGCTTTTCGGCCGCCCGACAAACAGCGGTATCACCATGTGAGGAAACACCACCACGTCGCGCAGAGGCAGCAACGGGAGTTCGATAGGTTCAGCAGGCAGAGAGAGGGTTCCGGACATGTAAATCCTTTGAAGATCCTGATGAATATGGACGTGTTATCGGAATTTTCAACCCAAGGTGAACGCTGACGTTCACCTAATTGACATTATTTCGTCGGTGGCAACCCCGATGCGGCCAACAGTCCTGCCAAGTCTGTCTTGGCCGGACTCAGGCTTTCTTGGCGGCTTCGCGG